>JAOIUG010000098.1 GCA_028223395.1 Shewanella sp. | reverse complement strand
CCGTGATACTTTAACAAGATAAAAGAACAAGCATTTATACCGCTACGTCTCTCTCATTATGAAACAAAAAAGTTGCACCAATTTGTCAGCTTTGATATAAAAAGTTTGCGCTAGCAAGAACAATTAAGAAGCTCGTCGCATCGAGCCCGTAATACTTACACTCGCCTAGGGGTAACCTTTTATTCCTAGGCTTTTCTTTTAGTACAGCGCTGTAAAATTAATCATATCGGCTGACAAACTCTCCCCAGCACATCACCGAATAAACTAAGCCTTTAACATCTTACAACAGAAAATGCTAATAAACACATAATCTATCCACTATCAATTCTTTGTTATTTGCTTTTAAAATCATTCACATTGCACAATTAATCAGCTGAACATGTTCAATAATGGCACTTATACACATGACAATCGTCGAAATAATAGTTGATCGCAGCCCCTATTCTCCCTACATTAGAAGTTATGGGATAACTGTCAACGAGATAGAAAATGCTAAAAAAACTAGAAAAAGCCGAACAAAAATGGGGTGGTTCAAATACTCTTATTGATCAATGGCTCAACAATCGTCGAAGTTTATTAGTTAACTACTGCCAGATTGCAGGCATTCCTCCTTATGAAATCACCGAAAACTCTTTACCAGGTTTTGATTCTGTCAAAGCCTTTTGCGATCAACTCATGGATTATGTGTCTGAAGGCCATTTCGAGATCTACAACCAAGTCGTCACAGCTTGTGAAAAAAACAGCCAATCTAGCCAAGAGCTCGCACAACAGTTAGTGCCACAGATAAGTGAAACAACAGATACTGCGCTTGATTTCAATGATAAGTACACGGAATCAGAAGATGAAAAAGTGCTATATCACCTCGATAAGGATCTGTCATCTTTAGGCCATGCAATGGAAACTCGCTTTGCACTAGAAGACAAATTACTGGAAGTATTACACACTAAGCATACATAGCATCCAACACCTGCGCAGCTCACAACTGATGAGCATAAAAAAGGCCAGCTCGTTAGCTGGCCTTTTTAGTACAACATTTACAACTTATACAGCAGACTGGAAGATAACTTTATCTGCTTTGTCTGTGTACGATGCAATCTGATCAAAGTTCAGGTAACGGTAAGTGTCAGCTGCAGTTGCATCTAACTCTTTAGCGTATGTCTGGTACTCTTCAGGCGATGGTAGACGACCCAGTAACGCTGCAACAGCCGCTAGCTCAGCCGATGCCAAGTAAACGTTAGCGCCAGTACCTAAACGGTTCGGGAAGTTACGCGTAGAAGTTGAAACAACTGTCGAGCCTTCAGCAACACGTGCTTGGTTACCCATACACAGTGAACAACCTGGGATCTCAATACGTGCACCAACGCGGCCGAAGATGGCGTAGTAACCCTCTTCAGTAAGTTGATCGCGATCCATCTTAGTTGGCGGTGCAATCCACAAACGTGTTGGCAGAGTCGTCGCAAACTTGTCTAGCATCTTACCTGTGGCGCGGAAGTGGCCGATGTTAGTCATACAAGAACCCACGAACACTTCGTCAATTTTCGTATCTGTCACTGATGAAAGTAAAATCGCATCATCTGGATCGTTTGGCGCACAAAGAATAGGCTCTTTGATATCAGCTAAATCGATTTCGATAACTTCAGCGTACTCAGCATCGCTATCGGCTTCCATCAGCTCAGGATTAGCCAACCACTCTTGCATGGCAGTAATACGGCGCTCAATAGTACGGCGATCGCCATAACCTTCGCTGATCATCCACTTAAGCATGACAATGTTAGAGTTTAAGTATTCGATGATAGGCTCTTTGCCCAGCTTAATCGTACAACCAGCCGCACTACGCTCAGCAGATGCATCAGAAAGCTCAAACGCTTGCTCAACTTTAAGTTGCTCAAGACCTTCAATCTCTAACACGCGGCCAGAGAAAGCGTTGATCTTGCCTTTTTTCTCAACCGTTAACAGACCCATTTCAATCGCTTTATGCGGAATGGCATGTACCAAGTCACGTAACGTCATACCTGGTTGCAGTTCGCCTTTAAAACGTACCAAAATGGATTCTGGCATATCCAGTGGCATAACGCCCGTTGCCGCAGCAAATGCAACAAGACCAGAACCGGCTGGGAACGAGATCCCAATTGGGAAACGAGTATGTGAGTCACCCCCAGTACCAACTGTATCAGGTAGCAGCATACGGTTTAACCAAGAGTGGATAACGCCGTCACCTGGACGCAGTGCCACACCGCCACGGTTCATGATGAAATCAGGTAGTGTATGGTGAGTGTTCACATCGATTGGCTTAGGGTAAGCCGCGGTGTGACAAAATGACTGCATAGTCAAGTCTGCACTAAAACCAAGACATGCCAGATCTTTAAGCTCATCACGAGTCATAGGACCGGTAGTGTCTTGTGAACCAACAGAAGTCATCTTAGGCTCACAGTATTGGCCAGGACGAATACCCGTCACGCCACAGGCTTTACCAACCATTTTTTGTGCAAGGGTAAAGCCCTTACCTGTATCAGCCACATCTTGTGGACGAACAAATTCAGTAGATGCGTCAAGTCCAAGCGTTTCACGCGCGCGATCAGTCAAACCACGACCAATGATCAATGGAATACGACCACCAGCACGCACTTCATCCATTAACACATCAGTCTTTAGCGAGAACTCAGAGATCACTTCATCGCTATCGTGACGCTTAACAACACCTTCATATGGGTAGATATCAATAACATCACCCATCTCCATCTTGCTAACATCTAGCTCAATTGGCAACGCGCCAGCATCTTCCATAGTGTTGAAGAAGATTGGAGCAATCTTGCCACCCAAGCAGAAACCACCCGCACGCTTGTTTGGTACATTAGGGATATCATCACCCATGAACCAAAGTACTGAGTTAGTAGCAGACTTACGTGAAGAACCCGTACCCACTACGTCACCGACGTAAACTAGTGGGAAACCTTTGGTTTTTAGCGACTCAATCTCTTTGATTGGACCCACAACACCCGCTTCATCAGGCACAATACCGTCACGAGCATTCTTAAGCATTGCAAGTGCATGTAATGGGATATCTGGACGAGACCATGCATCGGGCGCTGGCGACAAGTCATCAGTGTTAGTTTCACCCGAGACTTTAAATACCGTCAGCGAAATCTTTTCAGCAAGCTTAGGGCGAGACAAGAACCATTCGCCATCAGCCCAAGAGTGAACAACTTGCTTAGCGTAGTCGTTACCCGCCTGCATTTTTTCCACAACATCATGGAAAGAATCAAACATCAGTAGCGTATGAGACAGTGCTTTAACAGCAAGTGGAGCTTGCGCATCGTTATCTAACTGAGCGATTAGCGGCTCAATGTTGTAACCACCTTGCATCGTGCCAAGTAGCTCAACTGCTCGCTCAGATGACAAGATGCTTGAAGATGCTTCGCCTTTTGCGACAGCATCTAAAAAACCTGCTTTAACATAAGCGGCTTCATCAACACCGGGTGGAATACGGTTTTCTAGCAGATCAAGAAGGAATGCTTCTTCACCTACAGGCGGATTTTTAATTAATTCAACTAGCTCTGCCACTTGTTGGGCATCTAGTGGCTGAGGGACTACGCCCTCTGAAGCACGCTCTGCGACGTGTTTACGATATGCTTCTAGCACGGCAACATTCCTCTTTATTTGGCGTTACATATCAAGCTAGATAAATTAAGGGCTCATTTAACTGCATAAAACCGTACATCATTCTTTTGGTATGGGTAACTAAAAGAACACGCTACATGACAATAAATGTCTTTCGCTAAACGGTGTTACGGCAGGAATAATGTCAGCGGCTATTTATCCAACTCGCTAT
>JAOIUG010000097.1 GCA_028223395.1 Shewanella sp. | reverse complement strand
GCGATCAAAATATCACCAACAGGCAAGCAAAATAGCTTTGCATCTAGGGCTTACGCCAGTTATGTGATGGCAGAAAAAGGCCCGCAGCAACCGCGATCATTGTCTGTTGCTTACTTGAAACCAGTTGACGATGCGGATATGGGAGAGGCAGCAATTACTTCTTTAGAGCGTCAGGTGAGTAATTTTGATCGTGTGTATGGAGAGTGTGCAGACAGTCGGTATAGCCTCAATGCTGTGGCTGGTGAGGGTTCGTTTGTCGAGTTAATGCAGTTTATTGCTGAATAAGGATAACGTATGAAACCTTATTTAGTCTTTCGCCTTTATGGGCCTATGGCAAGTTGGGGTCTACCAGCAGTGGGGGGGGATCGCCAAACTGCGGTTTATCCATCCCGATCTGCTATTTTAGGTTTGCTAGGGGCTGCGATGGGCATTAAGCGTGATGATGAGCAAGGATTGAAAGCCTTGCAACTGAGCGTGGACATAGGGCTAAAGCAAATGGTGCCAAGCTCGTTAAGCCGTGACTACCACACGACACAAGTGCCATCGAGCAAGAGCAAGGTCGTCTACCGTACCCGTAAAAGTGAATTATCCCAGGTAAAATTAAACACAATATTGTCAAGTCGAGATTATCGATGTGATGGCCTTTGGGTCGTTGCGATCTCATTAACTAATGCAGCGATATTGAATTTAGCGAGTTTACAATCTGCACTGCAACGGCCCGTTTACTCTTTAAGTCTGGGCCGTAAATCTTGTCCATTGGCTTTACCTGTGATGCCAATAATACTTGATAGTTGTTCACTAAAGACTGCGCTAGACACGACATTCCCATCAATAACCAGCACTGAACAAACCGATGGTTTTTGGTTAGGTAGTAATGGCTGGGTGACTTATTTCTGGCAAGGAGACAAGAACGAAATGGGTGAGAAAAATATACTGACTACCCATCCGTGGGACGAACCAATAAATCGATCTCGTTGGCAATTCACGCAACGCCCGTCCCATCAGTTAAGTCTGCCTATTCAGCAACGTGAGGGAGATGAATAATGTATTTGTCTAAAGTGACACTAGCACCCTCATGCGATATGGCTAATATCTTGTTGAAATTGCAGCGAAATGGAGCCTATTCTTCCCATCAGTTGTTATGGCAACTTTTTACTCAGGAGGAACAGCGTCAGTTTATTTTTCGTCAGGAGCAGGCTGTTAATGGTTTACCCACTTTCTTTGTTCTTTCCCTTAATGAGCCGAGCTTAAATAGCGATATTTTCCAGGTTAAAAGTAAGGAGTTTGAGCCTAAGTTGCATGAAGGTCAACGCTTAGCATTTAAGTTAAGAGTGAACCCAACTATTTGTATTACTGATACTAATGGTCACAGTAAGCGTCATGATGTGTTGATGCATGCAAAGTATCAGATGAAACATGAAAACGGTACAATAGTTGATGTGAAACGTCATATGGATCAGGCGGCTCATCAGTGGATCTGTGATGAAAAACGCCTCGAGCATTGGGGGATGCAACTCGACAGTCTGCCGGAAATTGAGGCTTACACTCAGCATAAAACGCTAAAAAAACTGGGTCATCGACTGCAGTTTTCAAGTGTTGACTTCCAAGGTGTGTTAACACTTACCCAGCCTGAAAAGTTTTTATCACAATATGCGAATGGTTTTGGCCGTGCCAAGGCACTGGGTTGTGGATTAATGCTAATAAGGTCAATATAAATGGCATTTATTCCTCTTAAACCTATCCCCATCAAGGATAGGAATTCGATGGTCTTTGTCGGTATGGGGCGCATTGATGTCAGGGATGGAGCCTTTGTGGTGATCGATGAGGTCAATGGTGAGCGCATGCACATTCCGGTGGGCTCCTTGGCCTGCATCATGTTAGAGCCGGGCACTCGTATCAGTCATGCTGCGGTAAAATTGGCGGCAGTGACAGGCACCCTATTAATCTGGGTGGGTGAATCTGGTGTCAGGTTGTATTCTGTTGGCCAGCCAGGAGGCGCACGCTCAGATCGATTGTTATACCAGGCAAAGCTGGCTTTGGACGATGAATTGCGTTTGAAAGTCGTTCGTCAAATGTTTGAACTCAGATTTGGTGAGGCCGCGCCCCAAAGGCGCAGTGTTGAACAGCTCAGAGGAATAGAGGGAGCAAGAGTCCGTAAGACCTATCAAATCTTAGCAAAACAATATGGTGTTGAGTGGCAGGGGCGGCGTTATGATCCTAAAGATTGGGAGAAAGGAGATATTATCAACCAGTGCATTAGTGCCGCAACAGCTTGCCTTTATGGCGTGACTGAAGCGGCCATATTAGCCGCAGGCTATGCACCAGCCATTGGATTTATTCATTCAGGTAAACCCTTATCCTTTGTGTATGACATTGCTGATATTATTAAATTTGAAACCGTCGTTCCTGTGGCCTTTAAAATTGCTGCAAGCCACCCTAAAAAGCCGGATAAAGAAGTGCGGCAGGCATGCCGACAGTTATTTCGTAGTGACAAAGTCTTAAAGCGCCTGATCCCCCTCATCGAAAACGTGTTAGCAGCAGGAAAGATAGCTCCTCCTTTACCCCCTGAATATATACAACCTCCAGCTATCCCTGATCCAGTGTCGATCGGTGATGAAGGCCACAGGAGTAAATAACCATGAGTATGTTAATGGTGGTAACAGAGGTTGTCCCGCCAAGATTAAGAGGGAGGCTTGCGGTGTGGTTACTTGAAGTAAGGGCGGGTGTCTATATTGGGGATGTCTCAAGGCACATTCGAGAAATGATCTGGTATCAGGTTACCGAGTTGGCTGAGGAAGGGAATGTGGTAATGGCTTGGGCAACGAATAATGAGTCGGGGTTTGATTTTCAAACCTATGGGGAAAATAGGCGAGAACCCATAGATTTGGATGGCTTAAGGTTAGTGAAATTCAAACCCATACAAGACGAAAAATAATGTAAGTAAGCTCTTTAAAAATTTGGTAGAATTGTAAGTGTTAAAAAACTGAATAGAGATCAATGATCTAGATTTAGAGTGTTCCCCGTGCCCACGGGGATGAACCGGTTACACCGTTGAGCAGGTTAAACAGGCTATTGTGTTCCCCGTGCCCACGGGGATGAACCGGAAAAACAAAACAATTCAGAACAAACGAGGAGGTGTTCCCCGTGCCCACGGGGATGAACCGCGACCCCTTACGACCTAATTTAGTATTGCCTTTGTGTTCCCCGTGCCCACGGGGATGAACCGCGATATGCAACAGCTGTCAAACGAGTTGTTTGGTGTTCCCCGTGCCCACGGGGATGAACCGCCAAATGATCAACAATTACGGCTTTAGATAAGGTGTTCCCCGTGCCCACGGGGATGAACCGTCAAAGTAACAAAGTGAGCTTTTAGATCCTTTGTGTTCCCCGTGCCCACGGGGATGAACCGCTCCCTGAATCCATCAACGAGGCTGAGCAACTGTGTTCCCCGTGCCCACGGGGATGAACCGACATAACGGGGGTTTTTTTGAGTAATTCTGAAGTGTTCCCCGTGCCCACGGGGATGAACCGTGATTAAAACAGCGCAATCACCGTAAACTTGAGTGTTCCCCGTGCCCACGGGGATGAACCGCGAAACCTCCAATACTACATGCCAGCGCCAAAGTGTTCCCCGTGCCCACGGGGATGAACCGCATTCAAAGTTCTGGCTATTGGTGGCCCGATAGTGTTCCCCGTGCCCACGGGGATGAACCGGTCATTTTGATTTATGGTTACACCATTTAATCGTGTTCCCCGTGCCCACGGGGATGAACCGTAAAAACGACAGACTTGCCGCCATCCAAAGTCGTGTTCCCCGTGCCCACGGGGATGAACCGCTTGAAACTTGATTTTTAAAATAATCATACAAGTGTTCCCCGTGCCCACGGGGATGAACCGCTCAATGATGACCTCCAAGA
>JAOIUG010000096.1 GCA_028223395.1 Shewanella sp. | reverse complement strand
TATAACCTATTATGAGTGTAACGCAGTTTGACTCTTTAGTGTTAATCGCTGCGGTGCACTGAGGCGATTAGTCTGCGGGTTTGGAACTGTGTCACTGATGTGATTAGGCATCATGACTTTTTAAAGCATGTTACACTCAGTTTTTTGCCCCAGATAAGTTTTAGTTTTATGTTTTTACTTAAAAAAATTGTATCGCAATTATTCATGCCTGTGCCGTTATTGATCATACTTATGATGCTGAGCTTGCTTATGTTTCGTCATCCCAAATGGGCTAAAAAGGGCTTAGTGATGGCGCTAAGTTTACTGGTTGTGTTGTCTAGCAACGCTGGAAGTGGTGCACTATTAGCGCCGCTGGAAGCACAGTATGCAGTCAATAATGAACCTTTAACTACTGGGTGCGTTGTTATGGTACTTGGCAGCGGACATACGGAAGCGTTAGGGAGAACTGCTGTGCAGCAGCTATCTACCACAGCATTAGCACGGTTGAGTGAGGGAATAAGGCAGCTGTCGTTAGGGAGTCATTGCCAATTAGTGGTCAGTGGCTGGAGTGGCGGAAACAATACGCGGGCACATGCTGCTGTGATGTTTGACGCCGCGGTAGAGCTCGGTGTACCTGCGGATGTGATTATATCGTCACCATTGGCGAAAGATACGATTGAAGAGGCGCAATTTATGCGTGATTTACTTGCCGCAGAGACTTTTAGGTTAGTCACTTCAGCTAGCCATATGCCCCGTGCGATGATGATATTTGAAGGTGCTGGGCTCAATGCGATTGCTGCGCCGACTGATTTTGCTCAAAATCAGTCGCATTGGTGGGTATTTAACGCAGCGCACCTATTGTCATCACAAAAAGCGATCCATGAATACTTAGGGATCCTCTGGATTAAATTGAACGATCCCTTTAAGCTATAGCGCGTATAGTACTCAAGTATGAGTGCCGTTATCGAGCTTTAATATCGTGATGGCACAATATTGACGTTGTTTATGGATCCCAAGTTGTGCCTATGTTGAAACCATCAGAGTTATCTTCTTTGTTGATTAAGTCGCCCAATAAACGCAATGGATACACCTTAACGTGTGCCGGTGCGATTGGACTTGCCGTGGCTATCGGGTTGTTTTTATCTGGATCGCACTTATTTGCGCCGGGCATGGTGTGCTTTGCGTTAGGCGCGGTATCTGCTGTGCTTGGCATTGCTAAATTGTTAGAGCCTGAGATCACCATGACCATCGATGCAAGCGGAATGCATTATTTTCATCGTCGTGGTGAGGTTAAAGTCAGTTGGCATAACATACAGCGTATGGATCAGTTGAGGATCTCGCAGGGACTAGAAAGCCTGAGTCTGCCTTATATTGGGATCAAATTAAAAACAGTAGGCCCCATTCTTGATACGATATCATTGCGGTTGGCATCGGGCTTATTAACAGAGCAGCGACCACTATTGATGACAGCATCGGCGCAAGATGAAGATTTATCGACATTAGAGGATCAGATCTCCGCTGAATTTACCCCTTTTATTGAGGGTAATGATCGCTATAAAGGTGTATTGGCAATGTTTGGCCATCGTTGCCGGATCTTAGCTAAACACTTAGGTTTTCATCTGTATATTGCAACCGATGCACTTGATAGACCGGTTGAAGAGTTTATTGCGCTGATGCGCCATTATCAGCATCAAGCGATGCTTAACGAGCAATAATAGGCTAGCGGTTCAGAACGATGAATGCACTTAAAATGGGCGCTGAATCGCTAAGCATACTGTGGGAAAGCGCGACTGATTAGTGAGAGCAATCAGTCGTTAATTGAGAGTCCTCAAGCTGCTCTGTAGGTTTTGCAGCCGGTATTTCTTTTTTATTGGCAGGTAAAAAAGCGACTTCTTCACGTACACGCATGCCAATAAATTGTCCGCCTTCAAAGATCTCCATAGACTGGCAAGTGACTTCACCATCGACAATTCCTGTGCTGGTAATGTTTAATTTGTTGCAATGGAGTTTACCGCGAAATGTACCAGAGACTCTGAGCTCTTGACAGTCGAGTACTCCGTCAATCAGGCCGGCTTTCTCAATAGTGATATTATTTGTGGATTGAATATTGCCGTAGAGTTCACCTGAGATCAATGCCTCTTCTGTGAACTCGCTCTCACCTTTTAATTGGGTTCCTTGTGCAATAAAAGTCAGCCCACCACTTTTTTTTCTTTTAAACATAAATATGTCGCTAATTATTCGAGGTAACATGATGTTACCGCGAATAAAGCGAATAAAAAACCTTTTATATTTGGCGCTGACGTCATTACTTTGACGCAGAGGTAGGCGGCATACTTTTAAGCTAAGCTTTGACTAAAATCGCATCGCTAGGGCAAGGAGACACACATGCGCCACAGCCGGTGCAAGCGTTGATGTCTATCACTGGCTGTGGAGCATTGCCTATCGACATCGTGAAGCTAATGGCTTGTGGATCACAGGCATCTTTACAGCTTTGGCACCAGATCCCTTGGTACGCCATACAATGCTTTTCAATACTTGCAGTAATAGACCAAGGCGCATTTTCTGTTGAGGTAAATAGCGGCTCAGGGCAAGCGTCGATACACTGTTTACAAAAAGTGCATTCATCGATACTAAAATTAACTTCAGGAAAGCCACCGTCTCCTTTGACAATAATGTGAGTGTCACAGGCTTGAATGCACTTATCGCAGCGAGTGCAGTCATCAGTGAATACAATATCGCTCTTAACCCAAGGTAGATGCACTGTGTCATTCTTTTTTCGGCTAAACAAGCGGCGCCGACTTTGATTAATACTGCTCATGATCTCTACCCTTAATTAACAGGACATTGTACTCAATATTGGCTGTTGCGGACTAGCGTGTATAACCGTTGGGGTTACTTGATTGCCAATGCCAGCTACTTTGGGCCATATCATCAATGCTGTGTGTGGCTTGCCAGTTTAGCTCTGATTGTGCTTTATCGGGGTTGGCGTAACAAGCTGCAATGTCACCTGCGCGCCTTGCGACTAGTTGATATTTTACTTCGGCGCCGCTGGCTTTTTCAAATGCACTGACCATTTGTAGTACACTGTAACCTTGGCCTGTGCCTAAGTTATAGGTGACCAAGCCGGGTTGTGTACGCAGTTTGTCTAGCGCTCTTAAATGGCCGACGGCCAAATCTACCACGTGAATGTAATCTCGCACGCCAGTGCCATCGACAGTATCATAATCATCGCCAAATACACTGAGTTGTTCACGCTTTCCTACAGCAACTTGGGTAATAAAGGGCATGAGATTATTGGGGATATCATTAGGATCTTCGCCAATAAGGCCGCTTTTGTGAGCCCCGACAGGGTTAAAGTATCTAAGGCGTGCGATATTCCAGCTGGGATCAGAGTGATGCAGATCAGCTAAAACATGCTCAACCATTAATTTTGATTGGCCGTAAGGATTCGTCGCTCCAGTAGGGAAGTCTTCGGTAATAGGCAACGACGCGGGATCACCGTAAACAGTAGCGGAAGAGCTAAAAACGATATTTTTGACGTTAAATTCGGCCATTACCTGACATAAAGTTAGCGTGCCTGTGACGTTATTTTCATAATAACGTAGAGGCTGTGCGACCGACTCACCAACCGCTTTAAGCCCGGCAAAATGGATCACGGACTCAATAGAGTGATCAGTAAAGAGTTTTTGTAGAAACGGCTTATTTAAAATATCACCTTGATAAAAGGTGACTGATTTCCCTGTGATCTGCTGAACACGCTCAAGTGCAGTCACACTTGAATTACTCAGGTTATCGATCACAACAACATCATTGTCATTATTAAGTAACTCGACCACAGTATGGGTGCCAATGTAACCTGCGCCCCCGGTGACTAAAATTGTCATACCAATTCCTTTGTTAACCTGTTTAATCTACGATATTTAAATGCTAATACGTGAGC
>JAOIUG010000095.1 GCA_028223395.1 Shewanella sp. | reverse complement strand
TGGTGGGTATAGTGGTGGGTATTAATACTTGCTCCCACAAATTATAACGCTTTAACTACTGTTAAATAATGACTTTATTGTAAATAAGAACATTCAGATCCAAAATGTTGAATAATATCCAGTAGAGTCCAAACAAAACCTTTTGCCTCTGGTTTTAAAAGATTTAATTGAAAATCAGCCCAAAGAGGTTCATTAACACCCACCACTTTCCAATGCTAAAGGGTGGGTGATATGGTGAGCCACTTAGCATAGAGTTAATACATGATGGTCAAGGTTTAAATGGTTGTCGTCCTCAGTCCGGCAAACCATTTTGGATGCTCCGCAACACTGCCAACAAAAAACGCAAAGAGATGACACTGGCTAAATAACCTGAACTCGGGATAAAAATTGAACTAGTCGCCCTCTTTGTGATCAGATCTTTCGACCAAGACCAATCAATCACGCAGAGGGCATGTGGACAATTTAGTAGATGTATTTGGTGATATCGATGATTTTTGCGCTGTCTTTATTCCGCAATGGGAGCGCCTAATGCCGTCGCCCCACTTTGCAGCTACTTTTCCTCACTTAAAAGTGAGCCCACAGGCATAGAGTTCATTGATTCGACGAGTATCAAGGTTTGTCATAATTTACGCATACCAAAGAATAACTAAGACACCCAAGATTATTTACCTCCCCACTAGGTTGAGCTAAACGTCGAATTGGAAAACTTGCTTCATCAATGGCTGCACTTCTACTTCATCCAGCGCCCGCAAATCATCAACATACCTTCCTGGTACAACCGACACAAAGCCCCAAAACTCTAAAAAGCGTTTAATAAAGCGTGATTCAATCATTATGCTTAATAACCGACTCGAAGATCTATACTCATCTTCAGGGCATTTCAACAGTAAATCAGGGAATGCGGTAATCACTTCTTCAATCAACTGCTGCGTATTGCCATGATTTTGCAAGCGCCACAACATAAATAGCCAGATGGCTCTTAAATCAACATCGTGCTCCCATCTATCTAGGTAGCCCCAATTGTACTGAGAGGTTGCGGCTTCAAGCATAGGGATAAAGAACGCTTGAATGCCGTGTGCTAGGTACTGCTTTTGAGCTGCTTTTTTAACATGATAACGGCCACTGCGGTGATAAATAATGCCTGCAATTTTTGCTAGCACTCGGCTGTAATGCAATGCATTAAATTTATCTTCGTTACTGCCTGCATATTCACTAATGCTGATGTGTCGTTCTAATTCAGAGACTGCAAATTCTGGTAATAGCTCACTGGCCTGTTTAACGATTTTTGTCGGCAAGTTACCTTTGCTGGTGGCTTTAAATGAGCCATCGTTTTGCGTGGCTTCATCTAATATCAATGCTAAGTAACGCATCACTGGGCTGGTTTTTAGGTTGTCTGGCGTGTGTATTAGTCCCCCTTTCCACTCACTGAAAGGCGCATATAACCAATTGCTCATTTGTGTTGGCGAAAGGCCACAAAAATCAGGATGAGGCCGATCATTGAGCGCCTTCATTTTTTGCTCTGCAACAATATTGAGTTCTTCTATAGACAAGTTAGGGTTCATTGCAGCAATTTGCTCAATATCATCCAACATAGACGCGTGTTGCTTGGCGGTACTGCTCATGCAGCAACGTTTATACTTTTTACCACTGCCACAAGGGCAAGGTTCATTTCGACCTAGTTTCATGCTTTATTGACTCGTCTTATTTATCTTAATGCTACGTCATCTTAAACCAGCATCATCTCAAGCTAAAAGTGCTGTATTTTCTTGCTTGCGCTCTGCGAGTGTTTTTTTATCACTTTCAGTGATGGCGATTTTACGTAATCTACAAAGGCGGTGGTATGTACATTAAAACTCATGCTCGCGGCATATTTTCTTAATATCCTTTAGGGATAAGGTTTCATTTGTTAATGCGCAGAGAAAATTTTCGCGGCTGGGTTCTAGATTAAACTTACAGGACTGACACTGCCCAAACCCTTTGTGATGGTTGGTGACTTGCCATTTTTTAAGCAGTGCTTTAATGGTGTCAACATCATTATTACTGCCTTTGAGGTTGGGCAGTAACTGACTCGACATACGCGTTAAACTGTCTTTACCCGTTTGTGTTAAATAAATACCGACAACACGTTTGTCTTTGGCGCTTGCTTGGCGCTCAATATAACCATTATTTTCGAGCAACTTGAGACTTTGGGAGATACTCCCCTTCGTTTGCCCTAAATATTCACTTACTGCTTGCGCCGTATTTGAGTACTTATTGGCAATGGATAAATACTGCAAAATCTCTAGGTGCACGACCTGCATCCCTTCTGAATTAGCACAGTGACGCATTTGGCTTCTATAAAGTGCAGTAAGGCGTTCGAGCCATATTTCTATATCATTCATCATAATTAAATAGTATAGCATCTAAACCTTATTGACAATGAGCAAACTTTCTTTATGATTAAATGGTTTCGATTCTAAACCATTGCAAAGATAAAGAGGAAATGTAAATGAACATTGATGTCTATGACTCATACGCAACAACATCTAAAGGCTTAATGCACTTCGACGTATTTGTTGAATCTGGGACTGCAGAAGATGTTGCATTCGGCTATGGCCAGGCTTGGTTAAAAAGCATCGGCGAAAACGAAAGCGGGTTAGAGCAATCGCGTTGCAACTTTTGTCATACAGAAATAGCAAACCCGAATGTTAAGCAACATATTGAAGAAAATGGCCATTTCATTTTAAAAATGGAAGGTTGCCCAGTTAACTCTTAAAAGTAAGGCAGCATAATGTTGAATAAAAAATTGGTCGTACCCTTTAGTTGCTTACTGTTGTTCGCTAATGCAACAATCAATATTGCTCATTCTCACAGCATTAAAGCGGAAAAAAATAATGCCAAATTAGCAACCTTTGACATTGTAAATGCGAATATTGAAGCCAGCGATAATGGGTTAACTTTTACCATGAGTGTGAGTGAAAAAGCAGGCATGTCTACCCCAACACCAACGGGTAAACTAGAAGGCAGCCGTGTATTTTCTTACGTGTGGCCCACTAAAATTGATAGTAGCTCGGTCGGCTTTGAAAAAGGACAGGGCATTTTATCAATGGCAATTACTTCTCATCCTGACTTTGACGACACTCCGCTATTTGATGAAAATGCAGATGGTAACTTAGCTAATGATGGTACCGTTTGGCATTCACATTGGGTGGTGTTAGTGCCTGATAATGCATGTGGTGAAGGGGCGTTAAAAGTCAAAGACATTCCTGCGGGTAACAACCCTAAATTGCCATTAACTTGGCCCGGCCTGCCAATACTCATTGATAGCCCGGGATATTCCCCCATTATTGATGGTAAGCAGGTCACGGTTCGCGTGCCATTTAACAATGCAAAAGAGCTAAGAGGGATTGGCTTTGATGGCGTCACAGCGGGCCTTCGTGTTAATGAAAGTGCCCATGCTCCGCTTTTGTGTGTGGTCAATGTGTTTGATGTTGCCTCCGGTGATTTATCACTTCCAGGCGGTATTCAATAACAAAAACGCTGCATTATTTAGCGCTGTTATACACAAGCGGCACAATATTAAGTCGTGATTCAGTCTTACGTGGCTTGGGCGATTAAGCTCTGTACTTTTACTTTGGTACAGAGCGACTAGCATGACGAAGGTGTGAGCGATGAAATCAACGCCTACCACGCCATCTTTAACCGGTGACGTGGATGCTTTATCTGATATAAGGTTGGTCGCTATTTGGGAGTTCTGCCAAGCTCAGTTCGGCATACTTTTTTAATTTTTTTGAATGCGTTGCACTGGCGATATTCCCAAGGTGCTCTTTGTACCTCCCGTCAGTATTTTTAGCTAACAGTTTGCATAGCCAAGATGTAGCATCAATCATTAAAGGATCTGTACTGTCTTTTTCTAGCCAAATCCTCTTGGCAATAAAGTCGAGCACGTCTGTTGAGAGCACCTCTTGTTTGGCATAGTTTTTAGCTAAATCTCTCAGCGCTAACGGCGGCTTTGTCATTATC
>JAOIUG010000094.1 GCA_028223395.1 Shewanella sp. | reverse complement strand
GAAAACGTTGGGTTACGACTTTGAGTCTATGTATATCGGCGGTGGGACAACGACTGTGCTTGAGGATGAGTTAGCGCGGACGATTGAACATGCAAAACATTTATTTCCTAATATTAAAGAGGTATCTTGCGAGTCCGATCCACAGCATTTAACTAGTGCAGGTTTTAAGCAGCTTAAAGGGCTGGTGGATCGAATGTCTATTGGGGTTCAGAGCTTTAATGATGACATCTTAACCATGACAGATAGAATTGATAAGTTTGGTTCAGGTCAGCAGACATTCGATAGGATTATGGCAGCTAAGGATCTGTTTCCTATCATTAATGTGGATCTTATTTTTGGCTTTAAGGGGCAAACAGATGCTGTGATAGCGTCCGATCTAAACATGGCCTCGCAGTTAGATCCGCGGCAGATCACCACTTACCCTTTAATGATAACTCATCAAACTCGCCAAAGCGTGAAAGGCAAACTCGCTGCGTCTAGCGGAGATATGGTTCGTCAATATCGCCAAATTCTTAACCGGCTAAATGGCCAATATACTCCGTTGTCGGCATGGGCATTTGGTAAAACAAACAATGAAGGTTTTGATGAGTACGTAATTGATTATGATGAATATGTTGGGGTGGGTTCGGGTTCGTTTAGCTTTTTGAATGACACATTATATGTCAATAGTTTTTCATTGAAGAAGTATCAACATCACATTGCATCAGGACGAATGGGGGTTGAGAAACAAAAAGCGTACAGTAAGAAAGATGTGATGCAGTATCGTTTTTTGCTGGGCATGTTTTCTGGCAGACTCTCACGCCAATATTTCCGCGACACCTTTGGGGTTAATCTTGATAGAGCTTTGTTTAAAGAGATGGCGTCAATGAAAGCGATTGGCGCGATTCGAAATGATCCTAGCGATCCGCAGCAGCTCATCGTGACCGATAATGGCAAAATGATGGGGCTGTTAATGATGAAGGAGTTTTATGCGGGGATGGATAATGTTCGTGGGCAATTGCGACGTTCGTTAACGCAAGCCGATAGCGCCTAGCTCCTTTATTTTAATATTGGTGGTGATTAATATTTTGATACTTGGCTCAGTAGTATAAATCTCTTACTATCTTAGTATTGAACACTATTGCTGAGTCATCATGGCTAATATTTTACTTGTTGCAAACCTAAATTGTGATCGAATATTTAACCTTAATAGGCCGTTAAAAACCGGAGGCCGTTTTCATTATAAAGATGGTGGCCAACGGTTAGGCGGAGGCGGTGCAAATACCGGGATAGGTTTAGTTTGGGCGGGGCATCAAGTGACATTAGTGACCGAAGTCGGCCGTGATGATGTGGGCGATTGGCTATTGGCTGAGGCGAGTACTAAAGGGATTAATTGCAGCCTCATTCAGCGCCGAGCAGGTGCAACGAATGAAATGCTGCTGATGATGACGCCGGATGGTGAGCGCACGATTATTCGCCCTGAACGCCCCGCATTTACCTTACCTGCGCCTCCTCGTTGGCAAACGGTCGACGCTATCTATATTAACGCTTCCTCTGAAGATGCGGCAAATTGGGCGCAAGCGGCCCTTGAGCATTGCTGGGTTGTGGCGCAGCTTGCTAAGGATGAGCGATCTCGACCTTGCCATGTGTTGCTGGCTTCACTTAGCGACATGCAAGGGCGCTGCACACAATCTCCTTGGCACTTTGCACGTGCGGTGGCGGGCGCTGAATTGCAGTTTTTTATTGTCACTGACGGTGCAAATGGCGCGACGGTATACAGTGAGAATGCGCACCAAACGGTGGCAGCGTTACCGTGCAATGTGGTTGATACCACAGGAGCGGGTGATGCGTATGCAGCAGGTCTCATCAATGGTTTAGTCAATAATATGAGTGTAATAGAGTCGATGCATTCGGCATCGGTTTGGGCAAGCTATGCGGTGGCTTGTGACAGTTCTATACCTGGAAAAGGCTTACAGGAGTATTTGGGAAGGCAGGCTAAACCCGTATCAACATGACATAACGCACCTCAACATTAACAGACGACAGGATAGATCATAATGAAAGCCCAAGTATTAGTCGAACAAATGTCAGCGTTGTATTGCGGCGCTGAGATTGTGCAGCTCGGGGGTGTTCAATCGGGTATTGGCCAAAAAGCAGTGGCGACTGAATTAGTGGTTGGCACAGCGCGAGTTGACGGTGATGCTCAAGCAGATCCTAAGCATCATGGTGGCTTAGATCGCGTGTTGCATCATTTTCCACGAGAGCATTATAGTCAGTATCGCCGCTGGGATTTAATCTCGGGGTTAAAAGATGCGCCGGCTATGGGTGAGAATATCAGTACCGTCGGACTCGATGAGTCCCAGGTAAATATCGGTGATATTATTCAAATTGGCGCCGTTAAACTGCAAGTGACGCAGCCTCGTTCACCTTGCTTTAAATTAAATTTGCAATTTGAGCATCAAGATTTTGCGTTGGCGATGCAGCAAAGTGGCCGCTGTGGCTGGTTTTATCGAGTACTTGAGCCAGGCACTATTTATGCTAACGATACAATTGTATTAGTCGAACGTCTGTCGGAGATCAGTATTGCCCAAGCAATGAAGATCTACTTTTTAGCTGAATTTGATGCGGAGCAATACCAGCGTTTAGCCGCTTGTCCTGGACTGGCTACGTCTTGGATCAATAGTTTACAGCGACGTATCGATCATCATATTATTGAAGATTGGAACATGCGGTTGTATGGGCCAAATAAGCAGATTTAATATTAACTAATCATGATTGCAGGGAGTAAGGTTTGACTCAAGATGAGAAAAATATGGGGATTGCGGTTCATTTGGCGAGCTTTGCAGGGTATTTGATCCCATTTGGTAGTATTGTAGGGCCGTTAATCGTGTGGCTAATGAAGCGTGATGAGCTTCCTTTTGTAGATAGCTGTGGTCGTAACTGCTTAAATTTTAAAATCAGTGTTGCTATTTACATGGTAGTTAGCGCGATATTAATGCTTATTGGGATTGGTTTTATTTTGCTTGCTATGCTGGCGATTGCTGACATCGTATTGACGATTATTGCTGCGATAAAAGCCAGTGAAGGGAAAGTTTATCAGTATCCTATGTCAATCAACTTTATTAAAGCTGACCGCTAGTATTTATCTTGAAACAAGGTTTCACTAACAGTAACAAAAAAGCCTATCTGTGATATTGATAGGCTTTTTTGTGGGCTTCACTTTACATATTCGGGTAGTTTGGCCCGCCGCCGCCCTCAGGTGTTACCCATGTAATATTTTGGCTGGGATCTTTTATATCGCACGTTTTGCAATGAATGCAGTTTTGCCCATTGATCATCAATTTCTTTTCACCCGCCTGTTCAACAATTTCATACACACCAGCAGGGCAGTAGCGTTGTGCAGGTTCATCAAATTTAAGCAAGTTAACATTAATGGGGATCTGGGGATCTGTTAAACGTAGATGGCAAGGTTGATCTTCTTCGTGGAAAGTATTGGACAGATAAACCGATGAGGGCTTGTCGAAACTTAATTTACCATCGGGCTTGGGGTAATCAATTTTTTGATAAGCACTGATCTCGGCCATTTGAGCGTGATCAGGTTTTGTATCCCTAAGAGTGATAGGAAATTTACCACCAAACCAATTTTGATCCATAACGTTAAAAGCACCACCAAGATAAGTGCCAAATTTGTGCATGGCAGGGCCAAAATTGCGCGAACAATATAGCTCTTGTTTTAGCCAGCTTTCATTAAAGCGATCTTGTAGGCAATCGAGATCTTTACCCGCTTCAACACCAGCAAGCAGAGCTTGAGCTAATGTTTCAGCAGCTAAAATGCCGCTTTTTATCGCGGTGTGTGTGCCTTTAATTTTGGCAAAATTGAGTGTGCCAGCATCACAGCCAACAATCATCCCGCCAGGAAAAGATTGTTTAGGCAACGAATTCAATCCACCTTTTGTGATCGCGCGTGCGCCGTAAGATCTTCGCTCGCCGCCACTGAGCGTATTAGCAATAACGGGGTGAGTTTTAT
>JAOIUG010000093.1 GCA_028223395.1 Shewanella sp. | reverse complement strand
ACACGCAACTGGCAGAACTTGAAGGCGTTAAGCGCGTTTTATAAATATTACTCATAACTGATAAATGTGATCGACCTTACATTTATCAAATTGAGGCGTATAATAGTTGCACTTACATTTAAGGGGAGAGGTTGCCCTTGCTAGCACCCACTTTGCATATTCGCCATTTAGGCCGACAAGATTACGCATCGGTTTGGCACGCGATGCAACATTACACCGATAACCGTGATGAACACAGTCAAGATGAAATCTGGGTTGTTGAGCACACTCCGGTGTTTACTCAAGGTCAAGCCGGTAAAAGTGAACACATATTGAATCCCGGTGACATCCCCGTGATCCAAGTCGACCGGGGCGGGCAAGTCACCTATCACGGCCCAGGGCAGCTGGTCATTTATCCTCTAATTGACATTAAGCGCCTTAAGATCGGTGTTCGTCAACTTGTGACTCATATAGAACAGAGCATCATTAATATGCTCACGCGCTATAATATAGCGGCTTACGCAAAAGCTGATGCTCCGGGAGTCTATGTTGAAGAGCGAAAAATAGCCTCTTTAGGTCTGCGGATCAGAAAAGGCTGTTCTTTTCATGGGCTCGCCCTTAACGTCGATATGGACATGTCTCCTTTTCAACGTATTAACCCCTGTGGTTATGCCGGAATGGAAATGATCCAATGCAAGCCACTTGACGGCCCACAAAGCGTCGAAGAAGCAGGCGAGCAGTTAGTTGAAACCCTTAGCCAAGAACTTGGTTTAACCAACCTTGTTCATCATCAAGGATTACCTGAGTCATTATGAATAGGCCCGAAAGATTACAACCTGGCGTGAAATTAAGAGATGCTGAGAAAGTATCACGTATTCCAGTCAAAATTGTCCCTTCTGAGCGTGAAACCATGCTGAGAAAACCAGACTGGCTACGCGTAAAGCTACCCGCATCAAACCAGCGGATCACAGAGATAAAACAAGCACTACGTAAGAACGGTTTACACTCAGTCTGTGAAGAAGCCTCGTGCCCTAACCTCTCGGAATGTTTCAATCACGGTACAGCTACCTTTATGATTCTAGGTGCAATTTGTACTCGTCGTTGCCCTTTCTGTGATGTTGCACATGGCCGACCGCTAAAGCCGGATGCTGAAGAGCCTAAAAAACTTGCACAAACCATTAAAGACATGAAGCTTAAATACGTGGTGATCACATCCGTTGACCGTGACGATCTGCGTGATGGTGGTGCACAACACTTTGCTGACTGTATTCGTGAAATTCGACTGCTTAACCCTGAAATCAAGATTGAAACCTTAGTACCGGATTTTCGTGGTCGTATCGATAAAGCACTGGATATTTTAGCCACAGAGCCACCAGACGTGTTTAATCACAATCTAGAAACAGCGCCGATGCATTACCGTAAAGCGCGCCCTGGTGCCAACTATCAATGGTCACTTGATCTATTGAAAAAGTTTAAAGAACGTCACCCTGACGTGCCAACGAAATCAGGTTTAATGATGGGTCTTGGTGAAAGCAATGAAGAGATCGCTCAAGTTCTGCATGATCTTCGCGCCCATAACGTTGAGATGCTGACCTTAGGCCAATACTTACAGCCATCTAAGTTCCACTTACCAGTAGAACGTTATGTATCACCGGCAGAGTTTGATGAATTAAAGGATTTAGCAGAGAGTATTGGTTTCACCCATGCAGCCTGTGGTCCTCTAGTACGCTCAAGCTACCATGCCGATCTGCAGGCGCAGGGCAAAGAAGTCAAATAACTTTGCGTATGCTCTACCGATTAAACAGACTAATTGGTAACAACAAAAAATAGCGCCGTTTGGCGCTATTTTTTGTTGTTTAATTTATAACGTTAAAGACATCAGTATCGCGTCTTCAGTGCCACTCTCCGTTTTGTAATAACCTTTACGAATACCTGAGCGTGTAAAGCCTGTTTTAGCATACAAGGCTTGTGCAGCAACAGCAGACTCACGAACCTCAAGTAATAGTACTTCAGCATCTTTTTTGCGAGCAAGGCTTACGACATTATCAAGCAGCGTCTTGCCATAGCCTTTACCTTGGTGTGAAGGCTCCACACAAATGTCCATCAAAGTCGCATCCTCAAAGATTTGATGCAAGATAGTAAAACCGCATAGCTCATCGCCCAGATAAATACCTGTGCATACGTAAAGATCACCAAAGCAGCTCTGAATCGTCAATTCTGACATCGGGTGGCTATGGGCTCTCGTCGCGATAAGAGCCATTTCAGGCGTTGATTGACTTGAAAGCGTTACTAGATTCATAATGTATCCTTAGGCTTCAAAAATGGCTGCATATTACGCCATAGCGCTTTTTTAGCTTCAGGATCCGATTCAATCTCATTAATGGGCGCAGAGAGTAAGATCTCAGTGTTAGGCGATAATTGTTTACCACGCATATCCCAAATCACTTTGATATTAGCTTCAGCTTTTGAAGCAAAACGAACATGCTCTCGATCGTAACCCATCATCTCTAATACCTTAGTGATAATAGGACTGCTCGTTTCAGTAAGCCTGCGAGGATTCACTAGCACCATCGCTAATTCAGGTTTTAATTCTGGCTTGACCCAACGGGCCACTCCCATCGCATCTAAGTAATCGCTCGACTTCATATAAGACCAAAAGGTAAAAGGGACAAATAAGGATAACAGTTCACTTGGCGAGTTGTGAAGGCATCTGATATTTAGTTAAACCCTAGATGCAAAAAAGCCGAGCTAATGCTCGGCTTTTTCTATATTTGGCAGGGGTGGGGAGATTCGAACTCACAACATCCGGTTTTGGAGACCGGCGCTCTACCAATTGGAGCTACACCCCTGTTGACGAGACGCATTATGCGTAAACTGGCTTAAAAGGTAAAGTACTTTTTAAGCACAAACCCACTGACTGCTCTCTTTTCAAGCAACAACATGCTAGCCAGCCCATTTAGCATACAAAACTGGCTACTTTTATCACAAGTAAAGGCTTTACCCGCTGAAAAATAATCCATAAACTCTATCTAGGCAATTGGTTTAATCAATTATACAGCAATCAACATAAGCGCTAAATTGAATCTACCACGATGAGCTCGCCATCTAACCAAAGATCCAAAGGGTACGAATAATGATTAATCAACACAATACCCCCGTGACTCAAACTGCCCTCGTCGCCGAAGGCGGAGGTCAGCGCGGTATTTTTACTGCCGGGATCTTAGACTGCTGGTTAGAACAACACTTTAATCCCTTTGCTTTATTAATAGGTACATCTGCTGGCGCACAAAACCTTTCAAGCTATATTACTCAACAACAGGGATTTGCCCACCGTTCCATTACCGAGTTTTCAAGCGATCCCAAGTTTTTCAGTTTAAGTAGGCCCTTAAAAGGACAAAGCAGTGTGGATTTAGATTGGTATTTTGATCAAGTCAACAACAGCTCTAATGACGAGTTATCTCATCGACTTGATATCCATCAAGGTTTAAAGCAATTACAGTATCGACAACTGTTAATTTCAACCACTAACATTTCAAATTATCAAGCCAGTTTTTACAAACCAAAAAAGGATAATTGGCTAACCTTACTCAAAGCGTCAAGTGCGTTGCCATTACTTTATAAAGAAGGAGTAAAAATTGATGATGAATATCAGGTTGACGGTGGTTTATCAGCACCTTTACCTGTCGAAGAAGCTTATAAACGTGGAGCAAAAAAAATCGTTGTATTGCGAACACTACCCAAAGAGTATGCCGCCCACACTCCTTGGGTTAACCGATTAAAGTCTTGGGTTTGCACCTCTAACCAATGCCCGAAAGCTATCGATTTTTTTGTACATCATGAGCATGCATATCGAGATGCACTAAGATTCATTAATTCTCCCCCAAGCGATCTAGAGATAATCCAAATATTCCCAGAAAAAAACCTCAAAAGCAGGCTAATAGGCAGCAAGAAGATGGCCTTACAATCTGATTATCAACTTGGGAAACAAGCGGGTCTTGCCTTTATTAAACAGCATGCTGTTGACTTTACTCTTCCGCCAAAAAAGCTTTACTCACCAACTAAGAAAAA
>JAOIUG010000092.1 GCA_028223395.1 Shewanella sp. | reverse complement strand
AGAAGGGTTTGTTAGGCAGATCTTAGGCTGGAGAGAGTTCGTTCGAGGAGTGTATTGGGCAAATATGCCCGAATATGGCCAGCTTAATCAATTGGCTGCAGATGCAACATTACCGAGCTGGTTTTGGAATGGTGAAACCAAAATGAACTGCCTGCATCATGCCATTAAGCAATCTTTGGACTACGCCTATGCTCACCATATTCAACGCTTGATGGTCACGGGTAATTTTTGTTTGATCACAGGCATCGATCCCAATCAAGTTGATGACTGGTACTTAGGCGTTTATATCGATGCCATTGAATGGGTTGAAATGCCCAACACTCGCGGCATGAGTCAGTTTGCCGATGGCGGTATTGTAGGCTCAAAAGCATACGCGGCAAGCGGCAACTATATAAAGAAAATGAGTGACTATTGTAATGGATGCCATTACCAGGTTAGCGAGAGTTACACAGATAATGCATGCCCTTTAAATGCACTGTACTGGCATTTTATGACGCAACATATTGATGACTTTAAAGCGAATCCACGCACTAAAATGGTCTACAGCAATTGGCTAAAAAAGCCAACGCGAGATAAGGAATTAGTGCTCAAACGCGCCAAATACCTCTTAGCTCATATTGAAGAGCTATAGCCTGCAGAATGTCCACAGGATAACAATTCACGCCATGACCACCGAAGGATTAAAAATTAATGAAACATATTAATTCAAGTGACATTATACAAATGGAGCAGCGCAGCCGAGCAAGGTTGATCAACAGTTTATCAGGGTTTAAATGGGTGCGCTAATCTGGCCATTATCAGCTCTGTTTTTCATCTCGGGGCGAGTCCTGCGCTAATGGGGATGATTATCCGCCCCGATGGTGTACCTAGAGATACGCTAAGTAATATAAAACAAACAAAGAGCTATACCATCAATCATGTGTCGACATTAACCTATCGCCGCGCTCATCAAACATCTGCCCGTTATGAGGCCGATGTGTCAGAGTTTAAAGCTGTTGGATTAACTGAGCAATATGTTGAAGGCATTTTTGCGCCGTTTGTTGAGCAAAGTCAGCTCAAGTTTTCTTTACAACTAAGACAAGTTACCCCGCTCGAAATTAATGGCACGGTGCTTATTATTGGCGAGATCGAACATATTATTGTTGATCAACACGCTATGAAAGCTGATGGATATGTAGATATCGAGTCCTTGGAAAGTGTCGCTATTTCAGGTCTTGACAGTTACCACCAAACCCAAAGATTAGATAGGCTAAGTTATGCTAAACCCAATAAACCTTTATCCTCTTTGACCGTTGATGGAATGAGTTTATCGAGTCAAAGTTAATCGGACAGTTAATCGGATAGTTAACCGGATAGTGAATCGTTTTAGAACAGCCACCCAGCTAAATAGGTGGCTTTAATTTTGAGCCCAAAAGCAGAGTAAAAGCCGCAATTGTTGCCATTAACTCTACATGGTTATTTATTTTCATGTGATTTTATGGGTTTTCTGGCAATAAACGTCCAGTGACTAACCTACACCTTCGATGCGCTGTGTAAACGGTGATCAGAGTATATTGCAAATGATATAAGCAGCTTTGCTGTTTTGTCGAAGTTCGAATGTAAATAATTTGTATTGTGAACTTAAGAAATAAATCATATTAGACGCGTATTGTGTTACTAATAGGTAACAATGTGGTCTATCGCAGCATTATTAATATCGTTTATCGCTACCATTAGCATCGAATTATGCATGGTTAACTTATCTCAAGGAGTATTTATGTCCCTTAGCCATCTGCAAAAAGTGTACATTCCCAAGGACGTTAGAAACAATCAGTACATCACCGCAGAAATTAAAGTCACTGATGCTTTGTTAGCTCATTTTCCGGATCACAAAACATGCTATCAAACACTAAGCCGCACTATCTTCAAGCTTGCAGATCAGACTGAACTACACAATGTGCATGTGATCACCAACGATAAGTTACCTATTATCCGTTTTCATACTGAAGCCTACTGTTTTCCAACTGCCGAGCAGATAGTCTTTTTCTATAATCCTAAATACCATGAAGCGCAAAGCTTGCATAGCCAAGATGATCACAAAGCGCGCAAGATCCGCATCGTATTCTTGGCAACGGGTGAAGACATTCGAGCCAATTCAGCGAGCTTTCATATCAAGGTGAAAGCTTTTCTTACCAAGCTCGCACCGCAATTGCCAGAGAAAGATTTGAGCATTAAAATCCGTGATCACCAACATCTGTCTTATGATCTGTTTGCAGCCGCGAAAGGCAATAAGGCGAGCTACGGTTACAAATTGCGCTCTATTAGTAATCGCTATGCAGCAAGAAGTTGTCCTATGCCTGAAGATCATGGCTCATTGTGCTATGTCACAGTAAAACTGCCGTTAAGTCGTCAGTTAAAGCAGGCGACATTGGCTGAAGGGACTGATGACTTCACCCCCTTATATCAAAAACTGGAAGATGCCTTTGTGCAAGCAATGGCCGCCAAGCAACTTAATCGAGTGGCTATGGTGGCTAACGGATTACTTCCGCTGGTGCGCAATAGTAAGTACGATCAAGTTGATGGTACTGAAGAAGTGCAAATGCTTGGCTTTGACCCTAATATCGAAGAGCAACAATTTATTAGCCACTGGGATGGCAACCGCCTAGTTGAGATGGTGAGCTTTACCATTGTCGCTGGTGCACAAGATTCAAAAGACGGCGCTCTTGGGCGTTACTTAAATCGCGTTGAAGAAGCGCTTAAGCGTTTAACCTCAGAGCTTGAGTTAGACAGATCACGCGATGATCTTATCGTGAGGTTCCATCAGCATATTAGCTATTATGTGCCTGAGCAGTTGATCCGCTGATCTGTCTCAATACAAAGTCAGTGGAGTACTTTTCCCACTGACTTTGTGCTTAACATTTATGCTTAACATGGCGAGCATTCGCTGTTCATTGCAGCGCGCTTTATTATTTTCTACATCTACATACATCACCAGTGTTCTTGTTGCCAGCAACCGATAACACCTATGGGCGTACATGGAAAAGCAGGTTCGACTGACAAGCTGGCATAGCCAGAGCACTGAGCAATCTAACACCACGGTTTAAGCGCTAAGACAGCAAGATATTGAGATGTTGAGATGTTGAGATGTTGAGATGTTAGCACTCAGATCTGAAACGTAGGAACTGAAACGTAGGAGCTGATTAAGCTTTTTAAAAATTGAACTTAACTATAGGCTGTCAGTGCTAAGAGATAGCTATAGCCAGCCAAAAGTGTCAATTAATCTTCCCGAACGACACCAGCATGAACTCTCGCGCCGCTATTAACTCTATCACGGTATTACTTGCTACAAACCCAGGCTGGTTCAACGCTCAGAATAAGGACGCGGCTGCGCGCGGCCTATCGTTATACGTTTTATACCTATACTGGCTTCATTGATAATTGCGCAGCCTTTGACAAAGCCCACCAACCAATAGCTACACTCATTATTATCCGCATAGGAAAATACAATAGTGCAGGTAAATTAAATAGCCAAAATACTACACTTTCAGGTAATACATAAAATGCGACCTGCTTTACCCAATATATCAATTGAACGTAATTTTTTAAAAACTCATCGACTGATATATTGGATAAAACCCAATCATTAATAAAGTTAATCCACAAAGCGTACAGGCCAAGTGCTCCATCACCGAAACTGCCGATGACAGACGACCAACCTAGAATTAATAATAATGTTCTCATTAGCACTCCATACTAAAGAAATGTATAACAGCTTATTCATTAGTCGCTCGATAATGTTCTCGGCAACTCGTTAATTTTTGAACAGGTTATCACTGCTAAAGTGTTGCTGTAAATAGATATTTTCTGCATTTAGATCACTGTAACTGCTTGGCTAGCAGCGGAGAAAGAGCGCTTAGGTTGTTCAATGGGTCCGTGTATCACTTTTCTGCATCTTCTATCATTCTGATCTTTATGGTTTTTGCTAAATATTAAATAATTATCGATGCCTAGCAGCACTGTTTTTGGCATCTTTATTTGCGTGATAATTGCTGTTTTGGGTCACTTTTAATTATAACGGTATATGCATACAGCTTTTTTTTGCAGCAAAAAAACTAGCCAGCCATTGTTAATCAGTTCGCAAGCTGAGGCAAC
>JAOIUG010000090.1 GCA_028223395.1 Shewanella sp. | reverse complement strand
TGACCAAGATCCCTAAAGATCACATCGTCGGTCGTCCTATCCAAGCATTAGAGTTTTTTAAACAATATCCAGACAAAGCAAGCCAAGCGTTGGATAATGCTAAAGCAGGTAAAGGCTCTGAACAAGAGATTAAACTGGCTCGAACAGATGGAACGCACTATTGGGTTCGGCTCAGTATTAAGCGCTTTATCTCTGAAAGAGGCAATCATTTCGCCTTGATTAACGCTTACAATTGCACAGAGCAACATCAACATCAAAGCGAGCTGGAACGACTGGCTTGGCGCTGTGGTTTAACTGGGTTATATAATCGCACTCATTTTGCTCAAGTATTAAGCCGGGCCAAAGAAGGGCACTTAGTGCTTGTCGACTTATGTGGTTTTAAGCGTTTTAATGACACCTATGGTCACGCCAATGGCGATCTCATGTTAATTGAAGTCGCCAGACGCATTAAACACTTTGCTAAAATTCACGATATAGAAGAAATTGCTCGGATAGGCAGCGATGAGTTTGCGATATTGCTGAGTGATTCGCGTGATGCAAGTGTTATCTCGTCACTGGTTGAGCGCTTGTATCATCAGATTCAACTGCCGATCAGTATTGGCACTGAACAAGTTGAACCCAAACCGGCATTAGCCTCAGTGGATATTGTGTCCGTTGAGCAGTTATTCCCCCCGTTGACCTGCGCTGATATTGCATTGCAGTACGCTAAAAATAAACAAGGTAATGCGATCCAAGCGTTTAATGCTGCGCTATTAAATACTTTCAAAAATAACACGCAGATTGAGCGAGATTTAGCCGTTGCAATTAAAGGGCGTCAATTTGAGCTCTACTACCAGCCGCTTAAAGATCTCAAACAGCAAGCCTATATTGGAGCTGAAGCGCTTATTCGCTGGCATCATCCTAAAAAAGGGGTGTTGTATCCCGGTGCTTTTATTGATATTGCAGAACAAACAGGCATGATCACCGACATTGGAGCTTGGGTACTTGAAGCTGCGTGCAAGCAATTAAACTTATGGCAACGGCGTCAAATCAATATTTCAATGCATGTAAACGTGTCCGCAAGGCAATTTTTTAGTGGCACACTGTTTGAGCAAGTATGGGAGTTAATTGGCCGTTACGGCTTAAAGCCTCAAAGTTTGATCTTGGAGATCACTGAGACCGAATTAATGGAAGACATTCGCTCAGCAACCAATTTATGTAATGAATTGGCTGAATTAGGCGTAGGGCTTGCCATTGACGACTTTGGTACCGGTTATAGCTCTATGCGTTACCTCAAGCAGTTCCCGATCAGCAAACTGAAAATCGACCGCTCGTTTATTTCTGATCTGACAGTGAGCCATGAAAGCCGAGAGATCGTCAGTGCCATTATTGCCATGGCCTCAGCACTGAATATTTCTTTAACGGCAGAAGGAGTTGAAACGAAAGAGCAAGAACTGTTCTTGGCGGATCATCTCTGTCATCAAGCTCAAGGTTTTTTATACAGCCCAGCTATCAGAGAAGCGGAGTTCGGTGAATTTTTGCAAAGCTCACCTGCACTTCATTAGTCGCTGTAAAAACCCTTGGTTATAGGCAACACTGCTTAAACTTCTTATTGCTACCACACACACAAGGTGCATTACGCTTGGGCAATATAGGCGCGTATTGCACTCCTTGAGTGTAATACCAAATGTTATCTTCTTTGATGAAGTCAGAGCATTCGTGGATCGCATCTATTTTCTCTGCGTCCTTAAACCATGCTTGAAACGTCACCTTGCCTGTTGTCATTGTGTCTGAAGCCGACATGACGGTTAACGATAGCCATTTAGGTTGAGCTTCACCGCCAAAATCATCTACAGTCAATGTGCCGAGATATTGTGGGTGATGTGTATTGATTAAATACTGAAACTGCTCAAAATAAAACGCACTGTAACGTGAGCGCATCAGCTGTTCTGGGCTGTCCGCGCGGCGTACATTGAGGTGCAACGGCTCGCAGCAAGTGTGGTAGTCGGCGCCTGATCCACAAGGGCAATCCGTTGTATTGAGGTTAATCGTTGTCATAGTCTTGATTGTTCTGCAGGCTATTTAAGGCTGAAAATTGACGACCATAATAAAGATTTGAAGAAGGCGAAGCATTAAAATAGAACGAAGCCTCCGCTTTATTATTCGTGTCAACAGTGAGGTTCCACTGTCCATCGCCTCGTTTTCGAGCAACGGTAACAAATTTTCCGGCAAACTCACTGACAGGCTCACCCGCGTCATCTGAAGGGTGAAAACGGATAAGATAATAACCTATATCGGTGGCGCTGGTCCCTTCGATATTACGCTCAATAACCCTGAAATCGACTTCAAGTTTAGCGTTACGGCTTTTAACTTTGCCGAAAAAATTTTGGTAAAGCTCTACAATTTTATCACGCCCCAGTGCGATTTCTAATTCTTGGCTTTCAGGGATATAACAAGCATCTACTGAATAAATAGAATTTAATCGACTGACATCAAGCTCATCAAATGCGTCGTTAAAATGGGTATAGAGTTTATTCAACGCAACATTATCGTCGGCAAGGGCTGATGATAATGCAGTAAAATAAAGGAAGATAGAAAATAACAAATACGTGGTTGCTTTTATCATATGAAACTTCAAACTGTAATGCCTAGGCCCACTATAATCGACCTTTGAATACAACGAAAGAATTAGATCTTTACAAGATGTGTAAAGAGCGGAGCTGTAAACACAACACCTTTACGCCTCATTGATGATGAGGCGTAAAAAACCCTTTAAGAGTCGAGTTTTAAAGATACTTATCAAGTGGTTAAATGCATTTTGCCGGTTTAGGTAACCCTGCGATTTTGGTTGCTTGTTTAGCTGGCCCCACAGGGAATAATGTATAAAGGTATTTTGAGTTACCTTTATCTGCGCCGAGACTTTGACCTATGGCTTTTACAAGCACACGAATAGCTGGACTTGTTTTAAATTCTAAATAGAAATTACGCACAAAATGGATCACTTCCCAATGTGCATCTGTCAATTCTATGTTTTCTTCTTTTGCGATAATTAGCGCCAGTTCAGGGCGCCAGTCACTGCTCACTTTTAAATAACCTTGATGATCAGTTTCTATGTGTTGTCCGTTAAATTCAATCATGTTTACCAGCTAATGACCTTACTATGGGTTAAAGTGAGTGCGACAAATTCGCTCATATCGATTAACTTCGCTTGCGACAAGCGTGTTGTTAGCCCGCGTGCCACCACATCATCGCGCAGTAACATGACATTGTGCGCTGCTAGCGCTTGCTGCCACTGTGTTGTGAGTAAGCAATTAACAGCATTTCCAGATAAGAGCACGCTGTCAGTCGGTGCGATGTAGCGTAAGCATGTGCTCAACGCGGCGCTCTCCATAGGAGAAGCTTGTATATGGTGTAATATTGTCAAAACACTAAGACCTCATCAACCTCTTGAAAATGAGCGCTTATTTTCTTTGCTGAAAAGAACTCAACGTCAAATTCTATCTCATCTTCATTAATGCATAATGCCTTTAGGCTATCTTTACAGACCAAAACAGTCTCAACCTCATACAGGGGCAGGGCGCCCAATGTGGCGATATAATCTTTTGCACCAATTAATTCTGGGGTTTGCTTATCCAGTAAATGCAACACTCCCTCATTAGTAAAAAGTACGCTAACTTCTTGTTCAAAACTGGCGCTCAATAACGCCAGATCAAGAGCTTCGCGCCCCTTAGCATTACCATGAGGGCCATGACGAAAAACAATGCACAGTTTTTTCAATGCCGACTCCTAACCTTAAAAACTAATTAAACGGTCGGCAGATTCTATGCCTACGACCAACTCGCCTAAGCCGCCCATAATGAAAGGTGCAGACATGTTCCAGTGTGTCAAAGCGTGTTCTTTCGCGTCAGTTTCTGACAGGACACCACGGCGTAATGCCGCAGAGACACAATTAACCAAAGGAACATCAAATTGCTCACTTAGGGATAACCAAGCGTGTTGGAGATCAAACTCATCGCTAGCAGGGCTATTAAAACCATTCGTATTAAGCACGCCATCTTGATAAAAAAAGACTTTATCGATCAGGTGACCGCTGCGTAAAGCGGCTTCAGCAAAACGATAGGCATGATAACTTGAAACACTGCCATAAGCAGGAGCGTTAACTTGGATAATAAATTTACTCATGATAAAAAAAATGGCCCTTAAAGTAGGGCCATTTTAACGCAATTAAAATTAATT
>JAOIUG010000089.1 GCA_028223395.1 Shewanella sp. | reverse complement strand
TTTTGAACTAATTCGCGGATAAATACATAGGGATCATCATCATATATTTCACTACTCAAGAGTTTAAACATACCCTCACGATCAAATTCAAATCTAATGTCAATTGGTTCGAAACTTCCGTTGGTTTTAACATCCCAATCTATCTCAATATCACCAAGAGACTTTTTTCTTTCACCACGAAGTAAATCACTATTTTCTTTAACTTGCTTAGTGATATAACGCTTCATATCTTGTAGTGCACTATAAGTTTCAATGTCATTTGCCATACCATGTATCTGTAAAATCCTCTTAGAATCAACATCAAAAGTAGGCTTAAACGTTATAGGATTTATTGCTTGATGTTTTTTCCATTCGGTTTTTGAAACATCATTTGAAGGGTTTATGAATTTCCATAAAGCATATGGTGTGCGATTGCTTCCAATATCCAAAAGGTCAATAAAGCGAATGTATGTTGCTAGTGCACGTAAATTTATAGTAAGGCCAGCAACTGAGACAGAGTCACTAATATTACGAATATCTTCTATGTTGTACCAATGAGCATTACAAACTTCGCCAATTAACGGTCCTAGTGATGATAATTCACCTTTAAAGTATTTTATACAACGAGCATTTGCCCGCTCTGAATGAGTATCACGTACATAACCTCGCCAAACATTTATTGTTATGTCATCAGCTTTGAATTTACCACTAGCATCGTGATTTATTCCATTTTTTTTACAATAGGCTATCCAACGTGACTTTTCATCGGGCAGCAAAGCATAGTCTGTTTGATTATCTTCATAATTAATTATTTTGCCTTTTTCTGTATTACTTACTGCCATCCCCCAGTCATGCCCATAAATGGCACATGCTAGAATGCATGCTTCACAACCATTTAAACTATTAATCGAATCACCAAGTAACTCATCAGTGATACGAAAAAGAGACTCCATATGAGTATCATCATGAGGCGTGTACTCTTCAAATAGTTGATTAATTTGTTTTAATTCTTGCTCAACCATCCCTGAAAAATCTTCAAAAATTGTAAGGTAATTATTCCCAGCTGGGAATAAAGATTCTTTTTCAGCAGTTAATCGTGAAATTAACATTGAATTATTTGGGTATGCCACTGGCTACTCCTGTAAGGTTTAATGACAACTAAGGTTGGCTGGGCATTTAACGCCACACTAAGCGGACTAAAACAGTGGGTTAAAATGTGTAGCACATCTAAGCATAAACTACTGTTTTATATTAGATTAAGTGCCTTGTCAGCCCTTTGAAAATGCACCAACTTGAGTTGGCATTCTAAAAGGATATTTATCATTGAATGCACTTAAACTTAAAAATTTGATGATTTCACATGAATCATCGAATGCTTTTTTTGCATTTTCAATAGAACATTGCTCTTGCCAGCTAGCTTGAAGAGAAGGTATGGACTCAGAGGAGAAACTACTATTATCATCTGCTTCAATCAAAACTGAACTTGAAACGAATTCAGATCGCCCATGAGCTAATGAATTTCTTAGATTAAATAAACGTTCGATTAGCTTTCGGTGCTCTTTCTTTTTATTGTCATCAGAGTATAAAACTTCAGATAAAGCGAAAAACTTGGCTTTTGGAGAAAATCTCAATTTATCATCTATTTCATAGAATGATTTTTCGCGACATAATCGGGTAAAGTCTGTTTTTTTTAGACCAAATAGGTTGTCATCAAACACATCTATTAGGTTATCTAACTGTTTTTTAAACCCATAAGCAATAGCAACTTTATCGTCTATATGAGTGCCTTTAACTGGTTTTTCACCAATAACCTCAAAGAAATCAGAAGGAGGAGAATAAAGAACTTCGTTTACTCTAGCTTGCAAGTCAAAGATCAATTTACAACTTAGATTTAAATAACTTTCCACCATAAATGCAGTTAAGGCCACTGCAGTAATTCCTCCGCAAGTATTACCATAACCTTCAAATTGAAATGATCGCCTTGTTGATTCATAAAACCAATAATGAGAATAGATATCTCCAGAGAGATGACCACTGAATGACAATTTACACACTCCTATAAAAGGGCTAACAGCTTATTCATTAGTCGCTCGATAACGTTCTCGGCAACTCATTAATTTTCAAATAGGTTATCACTGCTAAGGTATTGCTGTAAATGGATATTTTCTACTCCTAGACGACTATAACGGCTTGACTAGCAGCAGAGAAAGTGCGCCTAGGTTGTTCAATGGGGTCCGTGCACCACTTTTCCTTATCTTCTATCATCATGATATTTAAGTTTTTTACTAAATGTTAAAAAATTACCGATGATTAGCAGCACTGTTTTTGGCGCTTTTATTTGCGTTAACGAAAGCTATTGAATTCATTATAAATGACATATGCCAGCCATTGTTAATCAGTCACATTTGTCGTGACGAACCATGATGAGCAATTGCCAAAATAGAATTTGAACAGTGTTTGGTAAGGCAATATTGACGGTCGATTAAATATCAAGCAAAAATAGCGGTATTAATAAGATAATTGTTCAGGTAATCGACGCGGATAATGATCACAAAGGTGTTATAAGAAGTCACGCATTTTGAGGGCTGTATTTGTAATGGCTTTTGCAACAACAAATGTGTCGCTGCAAGCTTTGTATGCTTACAGCGACAAAAAATACCTTTAGTAATCGAAACCCGGTTGGGCTTTTATTCCATTATCAAAGGCGTGCTTTATCGGTTGTACTTCACTGACGGTGTCTGCGATGTCGATAATCGAACGGTGACAAGCTCTGCCTGTCACGATTACATGTTGCATTTTAGGGCGGTTTTCTAGCGCTTTAATCACACGTTCTACATCGAGATAATGGTAACTTACCATGTAAGTTAACTCGTCGAGCATGACGAGATCTAAGCTTTCATCTTGCAGTAATTTTTCGGCTGCGTCCCATGCTTTAATGGCCGCTGCGGTGTCTTTATCTCGGTCTTGGGTTTCCCACGTAAAGCCGGTTCCCATTACGTGAAAATTAACGCCTGCGCCTTCTAGTAAAGTCCGTTCGCCACATTCCCAGTTGCCTTTAATAAATTGTACTACGGCAGCTTTTTTACCGTGTCCAACGGCGCGTGCTACGGTACCAAAACCAGATGTTGACTTGCCTTTGCCGTTTCCAGTTAAGACTAACAAGATGCCTTTCTCTTCCTGAGCTCTGGCTATTTTCGCATCAACCCCTTCTTTAACTCGCTGTTGGCGCGCTTTGTGACGTTCAGCTTTGATTGCTTGTGCTGATTTTGTTTCGCTGCTTTCTGCTTGTTTAGAATCGCTCATTAATTACCCTTTGTATTGCTTGTTTTTAATCACATCAATGTTGGTGGTCATCGTTTGCCCAGATAGCCTGTAGTGCATCGAGATCCATATGCGATTGCAGTACGTCTGCCAGACGATTCAGTTGTTGCTCGCGGATCTCATTAACATCAATACTGTTTGCCTTTGCCATTCCTGCCCATTGTAGCAACAATTGGCAGGCTGCTGGTGAATCAAACAATCCATGTAAGTAGGTCCCTAATATATTATTATCAGCACTGAGCATGCCTTCTAGCCGCTCATGCGCTGTGCTGGCGTTGTCTTTATCGGCGGCTTTTTCATTGCGCTCAGTCAGGGTTAATGGCTGCGCTGTTGGCCGCAAAGAAACTGAGCGGCCGCAGTGGATCTCATAACCGCTAACGGCTGCACTTTGCTCTAGTAAGGATAGCGTTCCTTTTACTTGCAGTAACACTTTTTCACAGGTCAGCTCTGTCGCTAAAGGCAGTAAGCCTAAGCCTTCGCTACTGCCCGCATGAGACTCTATCCCTTGGGGATCGTCAATGGCGTAACCTAGCATTTGATACCCACCACAGATCCCCAATACTTTGCCGCCATAACGCAGGTGTTTTTCTATCTCTTTGTCCCACCCTTGTTCTCGAATAAAATCCAAATCGGCTCGCACATTTTTGCTGCCTGGAATAATAATCAGATCCGCTGCGGGTAATTTTGTCTGTGTATTGGCCTGTGACTGGCTTTGTAAAGATACATAGTTAAAATCGACCTGAGGATTCAACCGCAGTGGATCAAAATCGGTATGATTACTGATCCGCGGCAATACTAACACCAACACTTTAAGTTTAGTATCAGCATGTTTATCTGGCGCGGCGATTAATGCATCTTCTGCATCTAAATGTAAATCATGTAGGTAGGGTAATACGCCTAATACTGGTTTTTGAGTATAAC
>JAOIUG010000088.1 GCA_028223395.1 Shewanella sp. | reverse complement strand
CTTAAAATTACGGCCTAAATGTAAGCTCCAACTGGAGCTTGCATTTAACGAATAAGCGTTGATGGCGATTATAAATTATCTATTTTACTGCCAAGGTATTGTTGGTAAGTATCCTTGCCCCAGGCCACTAAGCTACCTTGCTTAAAGAGTAAAGCAGTGCATTCCGCTTTAGTCGTTTTACCGTCAGATTCGTCGCGATGAGTTCGATAAAAAAGTACCTGTAAGCGATTGTTATTGGAGATCTTAGCCTCGCTGAAGTCAGCCTTCCCAAATATGGCTTTAATTTCATCAATACTTTGCCCTATCATGACGTCGCTCATTTTTGCTCTGTTGTAAGCTTGCCTATCTTCCCAGTTCATCTCATCGGGGGTCGGTTGATAAAACAGCATAATACCTGCGGCAAAAACAACATAGATCACAAAAATAGAGCCTATAATAACGGGCGCTTTTAGTTTCATTTTTACAGGGTCCTTGAACACAATCTCAGCAACTGGCTACCATACTATGCAAACTCGTTGTGGTAAATGCTTTGATAGAACTTTTTGTTAACACTTGTATTACTGCTTATGTTTGTGGCAGTCGAAACTGCTTCAGGTTAGCATTTAATGGCATACCTATCTGAAGCTGAACAAGTTTGTAGCTAATTCGAGCTAAGTGTTTTCCCGCTTCAAGTTTATTGGCTTGTTTGGCGCCAATTTTATCAATACAGTTGTATATATTGCTTAGTGAACGGTATGTTTTGAGTAATTCAACGGCTGATTTAGGTCCAATGCCTGGCACTCCCGGGATCTTATTACCGCTATCGCCAGCAAGCGCCAAATAGTCTATGAACTGTTTATGTTCAACACCGAGTTTTTGCTCCATAGCTTCAACCGTCATGTATGTTTGGTTAAAGTGATCCCATTGGCGGATGTGCGAGTGATTCAATTGACAAAAACCTTTATCGGTTGACACGATAATGGCCTGTCCACCAATACCTGCAAGCTTTGTAGCTAAGGTGGCGATGACATCATCAGCTTCTGAGCTGGCTTCTAAAGAAGCAATATTATGTTGAGCAAGGTAACTTTTTAGCGCTGGCAGCGCCTCGGCCAATGCTTCAGGCATTGGCTTGCGACCTTTTTTATAGTCTTGATACAGTGCTTTGCGCCAGGATAAGGCATTGCCATCCCATACAATGGCCACATGCGAAGGCTGGTGGTGTTTGAGGAGTTTTGTACAAGCGCTCTTCACGCGCTCTTTAAGGCCGTTAGTGTCGTCTTGGTTGGGTTGAGCGGCGTGGATCCGCCGCACGAGGTTCATACCATCTAGAATTAAAAATGTGTTCATTTTATCACTTTATAGCAGGGCACATATGCGCTTCCTGGTAACTTCATCCTTTGTTGTGAAACAAAAGCATTAAGTAGCTTATCCATTAATGCCATGATTTTAGGCTCACCTTTTAACTCAAAGGGGCCGTGTTCTTCAATTATTTTTACTGTTTCCATTTTCACATTTCCAGCAACAATTCCTGAAAATGCTTTTCTTAAGTTAGCGGCAAGTATGGCTTTATTGTCTTGATCATGCAGATCTAAGTTACTCATAACCTCATGAGTGGGCTCAAAGGGAAGTTGAAATTCAGGTTCAATTTTAAGTGACCATTGGTATTGATAAGAGTCGCCATTCTTTTTTCTAAAGGCTCTTATTTGCTCCATCGCGCTCTTTTGAATACGTGCCACTTTTGCGGGGTCGTCAATGACGATTTGGTACTTAGCTTGTGCTTGAGGACCTAAGGTTGCGCCAATAAATTCATCAATACGTAAAAAATAATCCTCACTTTCTTTGGGGCCGGTGAGTACCAACGGAAAAGGAATATCTTGATTATGCTTGTTGAGTAAAATGCCAAGTAAATAGAGTAATTCTTCTGCAGTGCCTGCTCCACCAGGAAAAATGATAATACCATGGCCGAGCCTCACAAAGGCTTCTAGCCGCTTTTCGATATCAGGCAAAATGATCAACTCGTTGACGATTTGGTTAGGGGGCTCAGCGGCAATAATACTAGGCTCTGTTAATCCGATATAACGCGCATGCTCAACTCTTTGTTTTGCATGCCCAATTGCCGCTCCTTTCATGGGACCTTCCATCGCTCCAGGGCCGCAGCCTGTGCAAATATCGAGCTTACGTAAACCGAGTTCGTAGCCGACTTCACGAGTGTATTGGTATTCGGTAGCGTTGATGCTGTGTCCGCCCCAGCACACGACAATATTGGGGGTCACCATCGGGATCGCGCGAGCGTTACGTAAAATATCGAAGACAACGTTAGTGATGTGATTAGCATTGGTGAGATTGATGTGTTTAAGGTTCTCGTATTTGTCATCGATATAAACGATATCACGTAATACAGAGGATAAATGTTCTTGTATTCCAGCAATAATCTCACCATCAACAAAGGCAGCTTGGGGAGGGTGGCTGAGCGCTATTTTAACACCACGCTCTCGCCTAAGTACGTTGATCTGGAAGTCAGAAAATTGATTAAAGAGAGTTTCAGCGTTGTCACTGTGTAAGCCTGATGCCAATACGGCCAGTGAGCAGCTGCGGTATAATTGATAAAGTTTGCTGTTTGCATTTTGCTTGAGTCTGTCGACTTCAAGTTGCGACAATTGATCTAGGCTTCCTCTCGGGCTTATTTTTACTATCATAGCGGCTCCTGAGCAGTGATAGGTTATTGTCCCTCAATGTATTGTCGCTAAAGCTGCTTAGCCATAAAGGAATTTATATATCGATAACCACTCTATCTCTGCTTTCATGTTTGGCTGTATACAAAGCTGCATCAGCTCGCTCAAAGGTTTCAGTAATGAGTTCGTTGTCCATAATCTGCGCAGCGCCTATAGACACTGTAACCATAATTTGCTCATTTTTAAACTTGAATGGAATACTTTTTATTTTCTCTCTTACTCTATTCAGTAAAGGTCGTATGTCATTGTTATTAATATTAGGCAGTAAAAATACAAACTCTTCACCGCCAAAGCGAGCGACAAACTCTGTTTCTCTTAGTGAATTTTTGAGCGCCATAGCGATGACTTGCAACGCTCTGTCGCCGGTACTGTGCCCAAAGTTATCATTAATAGACTTAAAATGATCGATATCAACCACTGCTACCCATAAAGGTTGCTGTGTACGTTTGTGATTACGATACTCGACATCCATTCGCTCTTGCAACGCTGCACGGTTAGGCAATTGTGTTAGCGTATCGAGCAAGTTCAGTTTTTGCTGTTCAAATAAGCGCTCTTTATAAGACTCTGTTTCTTTGTTTAATTTGTTCAGTTCAACGCGAAGCGCATCTGTTGAGCGTCTTAGTCGTTGCTGTTCGTGACTTTCTAGCGCTTCTTTACGGTTTAACGCTGTTCGCAGTGCTAATAGCTGTGTGTTGACATGCTGTTTTAAGTCGTCGATATCGTCAGTGTTGGCCAATGAGTTATCGATATTATCCACTTGTAGGTTTATTTCGGCGTTAAGTTTCTTGGCAAAATGAAACCCTTTGATTGATTGACCATAAGAGTCGGTGACAACCTCTCGGACATTGACAATTGTCCCTTCAAGGATATTCAAAAAAGTCTGCGCGGCAGTTTTTTCTTTGGCAATATTATCAAGCAATAAATGCAGGACGGCTTGATAGGCATTAAGTAACGTGTCGAGATCGAAGTTATCTGTGAGAGTGTTTTTTATGGCGTCAATTTTTTCGCGTTGCGAGGCGCTAAACTCAATTTCAGACAGGATCTGTTCCAGCTCAAGTATCGATTGATGGTGCTTGGGTAACACCTCAAATTGATCGCCTAACTTAAGCTGTTCATGAATGATTTGATTGTATAAATGGAGAAACTGCTTAACTTTAGGAATGTAATCCCAGTATGTATGAAGAGGTTTATTGAGTTCTTTTTTAAAATAAGCGATTTCTTTTTTGAGCTGTAACGGCAAAGAGTCAAGTCGTTGAACCTGACCTATCATGCTGGACAGCGCACGACGACTTTCTTCAAGCTGCAGTATAATTTGGGCGTGCTGTTGCTTTAGTATGCCTTCTGCTTCAAAAAGATCTGGCATGGCAGTATCGATTTGATTAAATCTATTTAGCTTATGGCGTAGTTTAGCGAGTTTATTATCCAGCTCAAGGTTTTGTCCTTTGCAGGCTAAACTTAAATGGCCGATAAACTGAAGTAAAGCTTGTAGTTTTATATTTTGAGCTTCATTGAGTTCATCTAGCGCTTGTCTTGCAGAATAAAGCTGTTG
>JAOIUG010000008.1 GCA_028223395.1 Shewanella sp. | reverse complement strand
TTCTGGATGCAACCCACAGCAAAGATACTACGGCATTGACCACAGAAAACACTATTAGCGATATCAGAACCATTTTTGCGTAAATCAGTTTATTTCTGAGATTTCTACGAAAAGCCGATATAACCTCAAAAGCCTCGCTACTCTTACTCTCAAGTCGCGCCATCAGACTTTCGTACTCTATTCTTATCGACCTGATGGATTGCAACTCTGATATCATCATCATAGAGAAAACAACAGACACAATCAGCGCCACCAAACCGATGCCTACATTGGCAGCAATAATCTCTTCCGTGTTGGTGTTGCTCTTAGATGTTATAACAGCCTGCGTTCGAGTTGAAGTCAGAAATATGGTAGCGGGTATTGCAAGCGATTTAGCTAATGATGAGCTAACTAACTCATTCACTTTAACCATGTAGTCCCTATAGCGCTCCTCGTATTCCTCTCGTAACTTATCAAACGAGAACCCAACGGAGTACGCCTGATAAGCCTCATCGAACTTAAGGCTGAAAGAGCTAAAGTTATTAAGCAAATATTCAAAATTATCTTCTTTATCAACATGGTATAAGAATGAATGAAGAATACCCTGTAAGATGTGCCCTTTTTCAACCTCATGCGGCTTGTCTTTTTGGAGGAGGCTCAAGAACTTGGTTAGCCCATCAAACCCATTCTCAAGGCATGATGCATTGTAGTTACCACTTAAATAAAGCCTCCCTTTATACAGAAAGGTCAGTCCGTTAGCGGTATTATCATTGGATTTATCCAGTAATGCAGCCCACAAACTAAGAACTTCTAGATAATGCTTTAGCTTTCCAGACGGAGTCTTGCAAGGGTAGTAAATACTCCCTTCAGCTTCCGAGGTTACGATGAAATTACTTGGCTTTTCAGTCGGATGAGTGGCCACCAAATCATCTAGCTTATTAAAAAACCTTACCGGGCCACTATCAACATTAAAGACCACACTTACCCTGTCGCCATGATTTTTATCACTAAAATCCTCAACAGGTCTTTTTCTTTTGTTTCGGCCACTCAACGACCCCATATACTCGCCAACAAGGTTGTGACTTGATGCTTTTTTTATTAGCGCTAAACTTTCACTACTCAAAACGACTTCTGCGACTAAAGATAGAGGCTCATTAACCCACTTCGGCGATAACACTCTGAATATCTCATGAGCTTCTTCAGCAGTTATATTACCCACCTTTCTTTTCCGCTGGTGGCAAATACGCCAGAACGTCATCAAGAACATCTTGAGGGAGGTTTTTGAATGTAAGCGTTTTGTGCGCCCTATCGAAGAAAATGGACTTGTTTATAGCTCCCGTGCTAAAGCTGAGTTTATAATCTTTATTTTCACCCTGAATTCGCGAGAACGTTCTGAGTGTAACCCTGTCAATTCCAACTGTGTCGCTCAGTTTAAACTCATTGTGCGCAATATCTAAAAACTGGTCACAATCACTCTCGTCTGGAAATAAATGCTTGGACAAGCACTCTAGACTAACCCTCTCTTCATCATAATTTTTTACTCTGTCATTGCAGTACGCCTGAGCCGACTCACACAGAGCGCTTACCATCTCAGGCTTAACACCTAATCGCTTACACGTTTCGGTTATAGCATCCTTTAGCAAGTTTGTATCCGCCTTGTAATCGCTTGGCTCAGTGCAACCTAAGAAGTCCTGAAAATAACGCCGAACATCCCCAGTTCCCTTCCCCAACTTAAAAGATATCGGCCTAGGAGCGCCATCAACCCAGTCGTTAATACAGATTTTAGCCCCTAGATTCAGGGAGTCTAAATTTATTCTCTCAATATCTTCAAAGGTCAGGTCTTTATCATTGATATCTGTACCGTCGATTCGATGTAGAAACACCGTACATAGGTAGCACACCTCTTCACCATCAAAGTCCTGCGAATAGTAGTATGTAATTAGAAAGCCATCTCTCGCATTCACCGCTTGAGCCTTGTTTAACTTTCTAGCCAGCAACTCAGCGAAGCGGGATGAGAGCAGTCTGTAGCCCTCAAAGAGCATATCATCATGCTTAAAACTACCTTTCATTAGATTTGAAAAGGCTGACTCTTCAGGCTCTTTGACAAACTCCCCGACCTTCATCCCGCCACCTTTAAATAAAGTAGTCAACTTGGTGGTTACATTCTCGGATAATTTAGTGACGTCATTCTCTTCATCTCTTGTTTTAGAGATGGCAGTATTTTTATTATCACGCTTGATAGAGGAGATGATTAGATTGTGAATGGTACCGTCCATGAGACTCCTAAGAAAACCTGAGAAATGGGTAAATATGAGGCCGATTACACTATATTAATTAAAAAACGTCAATCGACCATCACTTACTTCATGTTATAAATCAAAGAACTCACGCCTTTCGAGCCCCAGTAAAATACACAAAGCCCTCTAAGGGATTTCAAAATTCCAATCAAACCAAGAGAGCGCTACTTCCCACCACTAAACATCTCTCGCTTATGCCTCCTCACCCTAATATTGGCGATTACAGCTCCTGAGCTATTTCGTCTGAATACTCTTCGCTCCACTTGAGGTATCCACACCACAAAAGGAACTTAAAGTCTCATCTTTAAATGAAAAGCCTTTAGTAGATTCAGCAATATCGGTCTCTTCAAAAATAGAATAAAGACAAGATTTGCCATCTTTAGCTGCGTAAACAAAAGAGCGGTTTCGGTGAATGTAATAGCCTTTAGCATTCTCTAGAACTATTTCACCCATAATTTTCTTACCATTTATAAGTATTTGAGTGCACTGCCTTATATGCTTTTCTTTGAGCATTTCAGTGCTAGCCACTGCGCAAACATCACTACCCATTCCTTGATTAATATAATCATTCCCAGCCATGTAACCCATCAATGTCGGCAACAATAAGATAGCCACAAAGATTGGCATTAGGTGAGCCAGGGTTATACCCGTTACTAAAATAGCGGTGATGCCTGACGTCAACCCTAAAACCATTAAGGAAAACTTCACCCATACCTTATTGAATAGCATTGCCGATGATTTTTTAACCTTTTTTGTCACTACTTTAACCTGATTATTGCTCCTGTACAGAGTTGCAAAAACTAGGCTTAGCATAATAATGAAGATTAACGCTGGGCTATGGAATAAAATACGATTTAACTCACTCGTTAAGCCATTCCAGTAATTATCAATTCCTAGCTTGCCTATCAAGTGTATGTAACCTAAAATTGCGGAATTAAAAACCTCCCTAACTTCGTAGTTCCCAGAAAGGTTACCCAGCCCCATAGCTAGTATTACGCCTTTTTGGTAGCCAACCCCAAACAAAGCTGAAGCCACCGTCATTAAACCAAATACCTTTAGTATCCAACTCAGAGAGCCTACTCCACCAGCACTATCTCCCCCTACCGAACCAGCAACCTCCCCACTACTACTTTTCACAGCCTCTCCCTAGACATTCAGAAAAACATTAACAACTCACGCAACATCACTTACCAATCATCAATTGAATCTACCACCACAAGCAGCGATTTAACATCAAAATCATGCGTATATCGTTTAGATATGCCCCGCTCAGTTTTTTGGTGACCGACCACTGTTTGGAATAAGGAAGTTGCCACTCCACACTGCTGAACCTTGGTGATAAATGAATGCCTAAAGCTATGTAGCGTATACCGCTGCCCCTTGTCATTGCTCACAGGTATATTTAACCCCTCCATTATAATGGCGGGGTCAGGTCTTGTATTTTGCAAGATAAAGGTGGCGTATCAAATTTGGGCTTTGAAATAAACTAAGGTACTTTTTCTAATCAAAACCTCATGAGCCAGCTCAAAAGTTCCAGCTCACTTCTGTCCAAAACCTACTTATCTACAACACTCGATTTAGTCAGTTGCTCTATTAAAATGTCCTTTTCTTCATCACTCATTTGCTCTAAAAGACATAGTACTTGAGCATTTTTTTCTGACTCACAGAAAAAGTAAGCCACTGGCACACCTAATTCATCAGCCATCGCTTTTAGCGTAGCGTAGTCGGGTGTGTGTTTACCTTTCTCGTAATGATTCATGCGTGCGCTCGCCGTTCCCGGTTCCATTCCTAATTGAATGCCCAGTTGCTTTTGGCTGATGCCCATCGCTGTTCTTGCCTGCTTAAGCCTAAGCGGCAGTGGATTGATCTGCTTTTCTGACACGAGTTCATTATTGTCTGATCCTAGATAACTTAGATTGTCTTAGTTTTTTCACTTAAGGTATACTAAGGAATCCTTAGCTTTTTAGGCCGTATTGTCAAGTTTTAACCAAATTCGATAAGGTCTGAACTGATAAAAGGACAAATAGTTAGAGGAAGTTAATTATAAAAACGTCAGGGAATGGCTCATTACATATTGAAATTATTAATAATTGGCAAATATCGTGACTCAATCAAAGATCCGTATAAACGAAATACTTATTAGTATCTTGAAAAGTAAAACGCTCACTCAATTTACTGCCGTTGAGTTGAAAAAAATGTTCATAAAAGCGTTACCTGACGCAAAAAACAAAGATGCTAGCCAATTAGTGCATAGAACACTGAATAAACTATGTAGCGCTAACTTCATTGAAAAACAGATTGATGGCAAAAAGGTTTTATTTATCAAGACTCCCATGTTTGATGAAAGCCGCCTCTATGCAAGTGCGCCACGCAAACAAGTCTCAAAAAAGCCCATTGTTAACGACAACACTCCTAAGTTACAGAAACTAAAAACGACGCTTAACCAATACCAAATTGATCTACTAGGGCAAATTGGTGAAGCAGAAGAGTTCAAACGGCTCTTTAATGAATTCCCTGAAACGAAAACGAGTTTATATTCCCGCTATATGCATGCGCGCAACCAAAGCTCATCAATGGTTGGTAAAATTAAAGCCATAGAAGCCTGTATCAACACGCTAGAGAGTTAATATCGTGAAGTTAAGACAATGGCAGCATGATTGCATTAAAAAGGCGCTAGCGTCTTACCAAACACAAAATCACTTTATGTGTTTAGCAACTCCTGGAGCGGGCAAAACTGTAATGGCAGCCGAGCTGGCTGCTAGATTAATTGTAATGGGGAAAGTAGATTTCGTTTTATGTTTCTCACCCTCATCTGAAGTCAACGAAAGTATAAGAGCCAGCTTTTCACGACGACTACACAAGCGTTTTGATGGATTAATGGGAGCTATTGGAAGCGTTTACACTTATCAGTCCATGTCTTCATTAACCCCTGAGTTTTGGCAGCTTCTTCATAGTCACAATGTCTTTGTCATTATGGATGAAGTGCATCACCTAAAAGGCACCGAACTCAATAACGCCAACGCATGGGGAGAGGAAGTATTACTCAACATTCAAAACCAAGCTTGCTATACCTTAGCTTTATCTGGCACTCCATGGCGGTCTGATTCTGCACCAATCGTGCTTTCCAGATTTACTGAACCCGATAACACCATACATTGTGATTTTGTCTATGGCCTAAAACAAGCAGTAGCCGATGACGTATGTCGTAACCCCAATATCGCGCTCATTGATAATGACAAAATAAGATTAGATGATGATCTAGAGTCAGAAACGTTTTCATCTATTGCTGAGTTATTAAAAGGGTCTGGATTCAGCTATAAGGCATTAATTAATAATCAACAAGTGATTCATTACATGCTGAGCCAAGGTATTAAAAAACTAGAACAAATACGTCAAGAAAATCCCTTAGCTGGCGGGCTCATTGTAGCTTCATCGATCAAACATGCTAAACAGTTATACCACTCTCTTATTGCAGATTTTAAACAAACAGCCTGTATTGTCACTTCTAAGTTGAAGCATCCTTCACACACTATTGAAGCCTTTAGACAGAACGACACTCAATGGATAGTGAGTGTTGGTATGATCTCAGAAGGGACAGATATTCCACGGCTGCAGGTATGTTGTCACCTGAGTCTCATCAAAACCGAAATGCATTATCGCCAGGTGTTAGGTCGGATCTTGCGAGTCACTTCCTGTGATGCTCAACAAGCTTGGTTATTCACTTTAGCTGAAGCGAGTCTTATTGAATTTGCTTATAGGATCGATCAAGATCTACCGGAAAACGCAGTGATTGTAGAACAAACTGAGCAACAAGAACTAAATTTGGCTTTACCTCATAAACCAATCTCGACTGAGTTTGATCACGACTTAAGCAGCAATCTAAACTTCTCAGAGATATCACTAGCCACTAAAGCAGCTACACCACCACTTCTAATCGATATTGAGGAAGAAAACAGTTACAACTTAGCCCTGTTAGGCGGATACAAGGAACAGATTGTGAGGATGTTTGATGCTCATTTACTGAGTAGTTGAGCTAAGGTTTAAAAGTTTAGTTTGAGACATTCTCCAAAAGACTGAACCCTCTCCTTAATCACTTCAAACTCAAGATATCATTGAGCGCCATCGGCTTAGTATACTTTGGACCTATTGTAAGCTGATCAATCGTTTTCATATCAAAGTTTATGCGTGAAGCACATTCAACCTCTTTAAACTTCAATTTTTCAATGGGAATTTCGAACAAATTGGGTTGCTCAGGAAACAGCCTTGAGTAAGCTGATACTAAGTGAGTTATAGATATCGTATTACTCTTCTGGTTTAATGCAATAATTAACGCTTCTATTAATAATTCTTTTAATAAACGATTTTCCCCGTTGCTTGCAGCAAATAAACGAGCCGAGAGATCTGGAGATGCAAAATCTGGCGGAAACTCAAGGGGCATACGATTAGCCAACCCCTTGATATAGCTGAGATAGTATTTTCTTTTATCTTTTTCGATGTATTGAAAATGAGTCAGTTTTCGTCTACGAATAAGACGGGATTCCCATTGAGGATCTTCACAAATTGCCTCAGCCCATGGCATTCCTACAAAAGCTATAGGAACTTGAGCTTCCTCGCTTATGTATTTTAGAGAGTTACCAATAGCTTGACGCTCTTGCTTACTTTTATATTCAAGGATCTCTTGAAACTCATTAATAATAATCAGCTCAACTTTAGTGCGTTTTAATGCGTCGACTAAATCCTTCTCTAGATTTCTTACAAAGCCACGGCGCGGCTTGTATCGACCAGTACCAAATAGCTCAAGATCATGAAGCATTTGAACGAGAGTACTATCTAGGTCTCGTTTAGCAGATATACGAGTTACTAATATTGATATTTGCCGACAACTTAGGTGAGAGACTAATGCCTTGTCCTTGTAATGGTCAATCAAAGCACTTTTCCCTGTTCCAGCTTCACCCGTAATCAAGATACATTGCTGATCTTTTGAGAGCAAACGCCGAGCTCTTAAACTGTCCAGTTCATCCATTATATCTTTCACATGATCGTGTTCTATATAACATAGGGAAAACTGTGTCGCTTTGGCCATTATATCCATACTCAAAATGCCTCTATGTCATCGCTATCCCAATCAAAGGTGCCTATTTTATTGCTATCATTTTCAGACTCCTCCGCAGGTGGTAAAGCTTGTGAGGTATTCATTGATATCGTTGCATGGTCAGTATTACTGTCTATGCCTTGGTATTTTGCTAACTTCTTCATCCCTTTTTGTTTTTGTTTGTTCGCCAATGCTTGGTTGACCATCTGTTCAATCTCTAACCTGCTCTGCGCAAGCGATACCGAGTCTTGATATTCGATAACATTTTTTCGACGATTCTTAATATTTACCTTATGCTGGGTTAGCGTGAGACCTATGGTATAGCCATCCGGATCTTTAGCGGCTACCTTGAGATAACACTCTTGCTGCTCTAAATACACATAGATGTAGCTTAAATCGTGCGGGTTAATTTTTATATCAGCTTTCAAACCACGCTTAGAGGCAACTGGTGTGTATTTTCGATACTCCAATAACTCCGGTGAATCGTACCGTAAGTGCAAAAACTGTATACCATCTTTTGAAATAGAACGAGTGTCTAAAACTCCTAGTTTGACACGCAGAAGTTCTTGATCGTCACCTGTATATTCAATCGGTGGATATACTGAAGCACCTTCATACCACTTTACAATTGGCACTCGTGTTTTTCGATCATCAGCTTTTTGGTTATAAACCTCAATAATCCATTTGTGCAGTAATTCATTAAACAAACTAAAACTAATGGCAGCTTCTTTATCTGGTTGATAATCCCCTTTGGCGTCAATGCTTCTAAAGTTTTTTCCTGGTAGCGAATCTAAAAACTCTGTGTTTAATGTTCTAAAGAACCGCTCTACTTTGGGCTTTTTCCAAGGTTTGCCAACGGGATTGTAACTCGTGTTTATACCAAGCTCTTTACAAGCCGACTCTAACGAATCCCCCCAAAACTCAACCCCATTATCAACGACTAAAAGCTCAACTTTTCCATGACAAGGCCAGTCAGCATTGATACTTGAAAAACTATTAATTACATCGTCTTTAATCAGCATAGTATTAACTAATGCTGCTCGAATAGATAAATGACTAGGCTCATTAAAACTGACATAAAAACCCACAACGCAACTACTGTAGCAATCCACAAGTGCGGTAATAGTTGGCCGACCAATCACGGTCTGGTTATCTTCCATTAATACAGTGAAATCTAGTACCGTATGATCTATCTCTACTCGCTCCATGACACTGGTTGGCTCTGCAAATTTATTACCTAGTTTGTATTTTTTTTGAGCATAGCTACGACCAAAACGTGCTGAGTCAACATCATAGGGTTCTAAACTTTTAATACGAGCATTAAAGCCAGTATAAGAAATAGGGGGAATTGCTCCAGATACTAAGCGACTATTTTCGACTTGAATTAGATCACAATAGTAACGGTAGGTAGTTGCGACACTTGGGCGCTCTTTTCGTAAATACTTGTCTTCCAATGCTTTATTAACGTAAAAGTCACCACTGCTATTTTTAAGAGCTCTATTACCTTTTTTACCATGGGAGGGAATAAGTGCAGTTATGCAGAAATTAGATTTTCGAAACTTACTGTACCAAGCAGCGACAGCACGCCACTTAGGCTTAGACTCATTATCATAGGAGGTCATCAGTGCCAGTAGAGGATCAATATTCTTCTGAGTCCAGCCTCCATCTATACGTTTTTCAATAAACCTGATGTAGTGCAAACGCTTTTTAGTTTCATATTGAATAGCTTGATCATACATATCGAGAGATTTGCTAGCATCAATGCTTATCGAGACTTCGGCATCACTATTTACACTAAAATTATCTGAATCGATCTCATCAATTTCATCCCGAAATAGATCAGTATCTTCATGCATTGGCGATAAATAACTCAGTATCTAAACCAAAAGGAGTCGCATTAAAGTCAAACTGTAACAGCCCTTGTGATGCGCAAATTAAGACCAGTTTATTAAGTTGTCCTTGGGTTAACTTGGATTCATCAAGTAGCTCACGCACCGTCACTACGCCAAACATACGTATTAATGCTAAAACCCATTCAATTTGAGTACTGTATTTTGAGTCTCCAGAATACCTATGCAGAAGCTTAAGGTTATTAAGTAGTGGACCTTTACGCAACTGGCGTTCAGTGATCAATCGGAGTTCTAAGCCCTGCTCAATACAAGACTGCTGTTTATGCTTAAGTCTCTCCTTTACCTCTGGATCACGAGCCTCTTTTGAATACTTAATTTCATAGTAGATCTGTTTACCATCTGCACTTGAGACCAGAAAGTCGGGGGTGTAAGGAAGGGGCTTACCATAATACTGGTAGTAAAAACCAATAGGCTGAACTTCAAAGGCTGACACCGACTTGCTGTATTCAAAATGAAAGCAAGCATCAAACTCTAATGAAGACTCTAGCGTTAACGAAGCACGATTCTTTAGGCTAGCAAACTTAAAGAGGTTCTTCACGCGAGAGTGCTTTATGTTTCTTTGGTACATAAAAACACTCAGATGTAGTTAAATGACAAATAAACACTACACTATGTGAACTTATAGTTCAAATTATGCACACTTATTTGTCGCTATGCAGACTTATATGTAATTTATGCAGACTTATGCTTTAAACAACAACAATGCTTATTCGGCACTAAGTGAGAGCCTAAATTGATGTCATGGCCGCTTTAACATAAACGTCAAATCGATTTTTTTTGGTGGCAATAACGGTGCTAGGTTTGATACCGTCAAGATCTTCGGCGTAGTCAGGGCGCTTGACGACCACGCGCTTATTCGCCAATGCCATAGCCGGTTTGAGTAAGCCATCGGCGTCGAGATCTGCGCCTACAAGTGACTGAAAAACTCGCATTTCTTTTTTGACTAATGCTGATTTCTCTCGGTGAGGATACATAGGATCAAGGTATACAACATCAACGTCGGTGCTGATGCGTTGAGCGACATCGGTTAATGTATCTATACTGGAGCCGTGAAACAGACTCATTCGCTCGCGCATCCAATCGCCAATCTCTTGATCTTCATAGGCGCGGCGCAACCCATCTTCAAGCAGCGCTGCAACCACAGGGTGTCGCTCAACCATAATCACTTTACAGCCTAAACTGGCCAGCACAAAGGCATCTCGCCCTAGCCCTGCTGTGCCGTCGACAACAGTTGGAGTGACGCCTTGCTTAAGGCCAACGGCTTTGGCGATTGATTGCCCGCGTCCACCGCCAAACTTGCGCCGATGCGCTACTGCGCCAGACACAAAGTCCACATGGATCCCTTTCAATTTTGGCTCATCACGTTTCATTAAACTTAAAACATTATGCTCAAAGACCAATTCAAACGCTGCATCTTTGCAATAAGTTAAGCCCCATCGCTCACAAGCTGACTCTAAGGTGGGAAACTGACGATTATAATAAATATTGATCACTGTGTGCTCGGTGTTCATAAATGAGATCTACGGCAATGATAGCATTCATTGACCTCCACACCGCAACATTATTGGCTTGCTCAACGCCCCTTAATTACGATGATAGAGATGGGTGAGTGAATGCCTATACCTAATGCCATATACCACTTATAATGCCTCTATCATGCAGTTTAGGCTGTTAATTCGAGTTTGGAATCCCCATGTTAAGTTACCGTCACGGCTATCACGCTGGCAATTATGCCGATGTTCTCAAGCACGCCACTTTACTGCAAGTGTTGAAATTAATGCATAAAAAAGGCAAACCAATGGCCTACATTGACAGCCATGCGGGGGCTGGAGGTTATGCATTAACTGATGAGTTCGCTAAAAAAACGGGCGAGTATCTCGATGGCGTCGCCAAACTTTGGCAACGTGAGGACTTACCTGAGTCACTTGCCGCTTACATTGCAGATGTAAAGCATTTTAACCAAGGCAAAAGCGAGCTTGAATTCTATCCGGGATCACCTGCATTTGTTGATATGAACATGCGTCAGAAAGATCGGATGGTACTGCATGAACTTCACACTACTGATTTTCAAACCTTGGATGAGCAATTCAGTGGCGATCGCTATATCAAAGTGGTGAAGGGAGATGGCCTTAAAGGCATGATTGGTGCCGTCCCGCCGCTTGAACGTCGCGGCGTGATTTTGGTGGATCCAAGTTATGAGATTAAAACAGATTATCAAGATGTGGCTAACGCAATCATTAAAGCACATAAGCGCTTCTCAACAGGAGTATTCATGCTTTGGTATCCTGTAGTTGATCGCGCTCAAACTGAGGCAATGCTGAAAATATTGGCTGATAGCGGCATTAAAAATCAACTCCGTATTGAGCAATCGATTAAACCCGACAGCCATGAATTTGGCATGACCGCAGCCGGTTTATGGGTGATTAATCCGCCATGGCAGCTTGATGTGGCGGCAAAGGAAATGCTTGATTATCTTGAGCGCTGCTTGGGCCTACCCGGCGGGAAAACGCTGGTGAAACAAGAAGTCGCGGAATAATACGGCGTCGCCAAGCTGCGCAATATTTATCCAATACAACATGTCTTGTTGTATTGGATTGTTGCCGCGATTAAGGCCTTATTCAATTGCGCTTGCGTGAGGATCTAATAAGCCATCTAGCGTCTTCAAAAACCAGCGCATAACAGGCCCCATTTCTTTGTCTCGGCGGTTAACCACTCCTATCTCAACAAATAATGGAGTGGGGATCCCATCGGTTGATAACTCCAGCAGTTCGCTGGCGTACCATGGCGCTCTTGCCACATGTTCAGGAACCAATGCCCAACCTGCGCCTTGCAGCACCAACGCAACAATATAATAATAACTGTCAATGTACCAATAACTTGCTGACAAAGGCAGATGGTGTGACTTCCCTGTACGATCACATATCGCCAGTTGTCGGTACTCCATTAATTGCGCCAATGTCGGCGTCGCCACACTTGCCAACGGATGAGTTGGCGATACCACAAGGCTGTGCTGAAACTGACCAATAGACATAAACTCCAATAGATCAGGCAGTGAGGCGGTATGGAACATGACGCCAATATCAGCTCGCCCTTCATTCACCCATTGTGCGATGTCTTCTTGAGAGCCGTTAATGATGGTGAGTGTTAGCAGCGGAAATTGGGTTGACACTCGCAAGAAAAAGCTTTCAAAAGCGTTCACTGGTACGGCTTCATCCATGGCGATAGTGAGGGCGACTTCTTCGCCTAAGGTTGCCGTCATCGCCCGTGCATGCAGCCGTTGGCACTGAGCAAGCACGGTTTGCGCTTCAATGAACATTTCTTTACCGAGCGCAGTAAGTATGGGTAACTTGGCGCTGCGATCAAATAATTCAAAACCAAGACTGCTCTCTAAATTACTGATGGCCGTACTCACACGCGATTGCGCTTTACCCATGTGACGCCCTGCGGCGGAAAATGAGCCGAGTTTAACGGAATATACAAAGGCATTGAGTTCATCGAGTGTCCAATTCATTCCATCACCTATATTAAAAACAGATACTCACTAACTTGTTCAATCTCAATAACAGAGTAGTCTTACCTCGCCCTGACATCAATATCATCAAAACAATGGCAGCACTTAGCGCAGTACCAGAGCATACCCAATCAATCCAAAAAACCTTTTGGCGTTATACGCTACCTGCAATAGCTGCAATGCTAGTCAATGGTTTGTATCAGATTGTTGATGGCATTTTTATTGGCCACTACGTTGGCTTTGAAGGTTTAGCAGCGATTAATATGGCCTGGCCGGTAATTTACTTTATGGTGGGTTTTGGCATTATGGTCGGTATGGGGAGCGGCAGTTTACTGTCGATACAGCGCGGTAAGGGTAACATGGAGACGGCTCCCACCATACTGACGAGCAGTATGATAGTTATGTTACTGCTTGCGGTGGTTTCTTGTATCATTATTTTGCTCACCAGCACTACTCTATTACAAGCTCAGGGCGCGGTGGGTATGACTTTAAAAATGGGTCAAGATTATATTGCTGTGTTTGCTTGGGGCACAATTGCCACCATTTTAGCCTCGGCGTTGCCTTTTCTGATCCGTAATGATGAAAGCCCTAATCTAGCAACCGCACTTATGGCATTGGGCGCCGTTATCAATATTGTACTGGACTACCTATTGATTGGGGTTTGGGGGATTGGGCTCTCTGGCGCGGCATTGGCGACAATGACTGCTCAGATCACGGTGTGTATTTTAGGGTTAGTTTATTTTTCCTCGCGCCACAGCCAGATCAATTGGTCTAAAAAATTCACTTTTTTTAATCTTGCCTACAGTCAAAAAATATTATTACTAGGTTCATCAAGCTTATTTATGTACCTCTACACTAGCTTTGTATTTGCTCTGCATAATCGCCTCTTCATGCAATATGGCTCCCCGTTAATTGTCGGCGCGTTTGCCATTGTTGGCTATTTAATGGTCTTGTATTACTTTGTTGCCGAAGGAATTGCAGAGGGATTACAACCTCCTGTGAGCTACTATTACGGTGCGCATGAGCATGCCAATATCAACCGCATGTTCAAATTGTCAGTAAGCGTGACCTTGATAGTGGGATTTAGCTGGATTGTTTTGATCAATATGTTTCCTAAGCTCATGATTGGGCTGTTTAATCATTCTAACCCTGCACTCACCGCCGAGGCGGTCAGCGGGATCCGCATGCACTTATTTACCATGCCGCTTGATGGCTTTATTGCTTTGGCGTCGGTGTACTTTATGGCGACGGAGCAAGGCATAAAAGCCCTGTTTGTCGCCTGTAGCAACATGCTTGTGCAGCTTCCTTTTTTATTTTTCCTCCCTCAGTTTATTGGAGTCAATGGGGTTTGGCTGGCAATGCCTCTATCCAACATTACGCTCTGCTTTATTGTGGGGCCGCTGGTTTATTTTGATATAAAAAATCGCCAAATGAAGTTCCAATCACAAACGCCTTAGTCACACTTAAAAACAATCAACATAAATAAAAACAGAAAACAGCCAACACAAAAAGCCCAGCAAATGCTGGGCTCTTATTGACTTCCTCTATAGCAAAGGCATTTAATCCACGCCTTTCACTGTGCGGCTAATCCTTAGCTTTGTCAGCTTTGCTTCGCGCTCGTTCTCGCTGACTAAATAATCGCTCAACTACCACAAAGAAAATTGGAATAAAAAATATCCCCATAAAAGTGGAGCTCATCATGCCGCCCAGTACTGCCGTACCAATCGCGTTTTGGCTCCCAGAGCCTACACCGGTGCTAATTGCCAGCGGTAATACTCCTAAACCAAATGCCAGTGATGTCATCAAAATAGGCCGTAAACGTACTTTCACCGCATGCAACGTGGCTTCCACTAAGCCTGCGCCTTTTTCGTAGTATTCTTTCGCAAATTCGACAATCAAGATGGCGTTTTTAGTGGCCAGCCCGACCGTGGTCAGTAGGCCAACTTGGAAGAACACATCATTAGCTAAGCCACGTCCATCCATGGCCACCAGCGCACCAATAATGCCCAATGGGATCACTAAAATGACAGCCAATGGCACTGACCAGCTTTCATAAAGCGCAGCCAACACTAAGAAAACCACCAATATCGATAAACCATACAACATGGGGGCTTGATTACCTGACAGGCGCTCTTCATAAGACAAGCCGTTCCATTCAATACCAAAACCCGGAGGCAGCTGTTTGGCCATTTCTTCAATAATAGTCATCCCATCGCCAGTACTAACCCCTGGCGCAACTCCGCCTTGAATATTCACCGAGGCTAAACCATTAAAACGCTCCAGTCGCGGCGAGCCATGCTGCCATGAGCCACTAGTGAAAGCAGAAAATGGCACCATCTCTCCTTTATTGTTGCGCACATACCAATCATTGATATCTTCTGGCTGCATACGGTACTTAGCTTCACCTTGTATATAGACTTTCTTGACTCGACCACGATCGATAAAGTCATTTACATAACTGCCACCCCATGCGGTCCCCAGTACGCTATTGACGCTGCTAATGTCGACACCGAGCGCGCGCAACTTAGCATGATTAATATCAATTTGGTACAACGGTGCATTTTCTTGACCATTGGGCCTCACGCCCACAAGGCTTGGGTTTTGTGCCGCCATGCCCAATAACATGTTGCGCGCTTCAATTAACTTCTCGTGGCCTTGGCCGTTATTATCTTGCAGGTAAAAATCAAACCCGTTGGCTGTACCCAGCTCAATAACCGCTGGAGGAACAAATGCAAAGACAAAAGCCTCTTTCATCTGTGCAAACATGCCCATCGCGCGGCCAGCTACTGATTTAACATCTTGTCCGGCACCGGTGCGCTCTGCCCAATCTTTTAAGCCGACAAACGCAATGCCCATGTTTTGTCCGTTACCCGCAAAACTAAAACCCGATACGCTAAAGACGGATTTTACATTTTCGCTTTCAGCATTAAGGTAAAAGTCTGTCACGTCGGCAAGTACGGCTTTGGTTTCTTGCTGAGTTGAGTTGACGGGCAAAATGGCTTGCGTAAACAAGATCCCCTGATCTTCATCAGGTAAGAAAGCTGTTGGCATTCTCATAAAGATCCACCCCGCTGCAACGGTAATGGCAATAAACACCATCATTGTGCGACCCACACGTTTTATCATGCTGGCTACGCCGGTTTGGTAACGTGAGGTTAGTGCATCAAATTTACGGTTAAACCAACCAAAAAAACCTGTTTTTGCATGGCCTTCACCTTTCGCTATAGGTTTAAGCATTGTGGCACACAGCGCCGGAGTCAAAACGATAGCGACCATCACAGATAATGCCATCGCCGAGACTATCGTGATAGAAAACTGCCTGTAAATTACGCCTGTGGATCCTGACATGAAAGCCATCGGGACAAACACCGCTGAAAGTGTCAAACCGATGCCCACTAGCGCGCCGGTAATTTGATCCATCGACTTCTTCGTCGCTTCAACTGGGCTTAATCCTTCCTCTTGCATCACGCGCTCAACATTTTCTACCACCACAATCGCGTCATCAACTAATAGCCCAATCGCTAACACCATGGCAAACATTGTTAGGGTATTTATTGAGAACCCTGCTGCGGACAAAATGGCAAAAGTACCAAGTAATACCACTGGCACAGCAATAGTCGGAATAAGGGTGGCCCGAAAGTTTTGCAAGAAAAGATACATGATAAGAAAAACCAGTACGATGGCTTCTAGTAACGTGTGCACCACACCTTCAATTGACTTTTCAACAAATGGAGTGGTGTCGTACGGGAATACAACGTTTAATCCTGCCGGGAAAAAAGCACTTAGCTCTTCAACTTTAGCGCGTACTCCTTCGGCGGTTTCAAGCGCGTTAGCACCTGTAGCCAGCTGAATGCCAATACCGGCTGCTGGTTTGCCATTGTAAAAGGACTCAACGCTGTAACTTTCGGCTCCCAGCTCCACTCTAGCGACATCTTTTAAAAACACTTGTGCGCCAGAAGTATCCGCTTTAATGATAATGTCTTCAAACTCTTCGGCGGTTTGCAGGCGACTTTGCGAGGTAACGGTGGCATTTAATTGTTGGCCTGCGACTGACGGCGTGCCGCCCAGTTGACCGGCCGACACTTGCGTATTTTGCTCGCGAATAGAGGTAATAACATCTTGGCTAGTCAGGCTGTATTGCGTCAACTTGAGTGGGTCAAGCCATATGCGCATGGCGTATTGTGCGCCAAATAACTGAATGGTCCCTACGCCAGGTACGCGGCTCAAAGGATCTTGAATATTCGCGCCAATGTAATCAGCAATATCATTCTTATCCAGCGAACCATCTTCCGACACAAAACCGACAACCATCAAAAAACCAGAGCTTGATTTAGAGACGTTAACGCCTTGAGCTTGCACCTCTTGTGGTAACAATGGTGTTGCAAGTTGTAGTTTATTTTGCACCTGAACCTGCGCAATGTCAGGGTCGGCCTCTGCATTAAAAGTTAAGGTAATTTGTGCATTACCAAAACTATCACTCGACGATGATATATAACGCAGGTTATCCAGCCCTGTCATACGCTGCTCAATCACTTGCGTCACCGAATCTTCCATCGTCTGCGCTGACGCGCCCGGATAAGATGCGCTAATAACCACTGATGGTGGCGCAATAGTGGGATACTGAGACACCGGCAATCTGAAGATTGACAGTATCCCTGCTAACATCACAATAATGGCGATAACCCAAGCAAAAATAGGGCGATCGATAAAGAAACGTGCCATGGCTTTACCCTATTTATGCTGTTGTGTTTGAGACTTTTTGTCTGCGACTAAAGGTCCGGCTTTCACTGCTGCGCCGGGGCGAATTTTTTGTAAACCCTCTACAATCAGTTGATCGCCGGCCTGTAATCCCTCTGTAATTCGCCAGCTGTGGCCTATGACTTCAGCCGTTTTTACCGTACGAGGCTCTACTTTACCGTCAACGATGAGCATCGCGAGTGCTTCGCCTTTTGTATTGCGGGTAATGGCGCGTTGCGGCACTAAAATAGCTTGAGGATCTGTGCCTGTGTTTAACACCGCACGCACATACATTCCTGGCATCAATAGGCCGTCAGGATTAGGGAATTCAGCTCGTAATATCACCGTGCCTGTGGTTTCACTGACGCTGACCTCTGCAAACTGCAATGAACCTTGATGATTATAAGTAGAGCCATCTTCTAATATGAGTTTGACGCCAGCGTTGTCAGCAGCATTAAGCTCGCCAGATTTGAGTTTTTCTTTTAAGCGCAACATTTGGGCACTCGACTGAGTGATATCAATGTTAATAGGATCAAGCTGCTGAATAGTCGCTAACGTGTTAGTTTGATTGGCAGTAACCAATGCCCCTTGCGTCACAGAAGAGGTGCCAATTCGCCCAGAAATAGGCGCTTGTACTGCGGTATATTCAAGATTGATTTTAGCGGTATTAATTGCCGCTTGGGCCACAGATACGCTCGCCGCCGCCGCTTGATAGGCAGCATAAGCTTCGTCGTAATCTTGTTCGCTAATAGAATTGAGCGTAACCAACTCTTTAAAACGTAATGCTTTTGCTTTAGTTGAATTTAAATTGGCCCGTGCGCTTTTAAGATCCGCTTTAGCGCTTTGTAACGCCGCTTGATAAGTTGCCGGATCGATTTGATATAATGATTGCCCTTTGACAACCTCTCGGCCTTCAGTAAATCCACGCTGAGTAATTATCCCACTGACCTGAGGCCGCACTTCAGCCTCTAAGTAAGCCTTACTTCTGCCGGGGAGTTCGACTAAAATAGATTGGGGTTGGGCCTTAACGGTAATGGCACCGACTTCCATAGGGCCCGGAGCTTTAGCGCTCATTGTCGCGGACTCTTGTTCACAGCCTGTCAACCACAGCACCGCACTTAACACCGAGGCAATCTTTATTATTTGCCGCATGATCACTCCTATAAATCCAATCTATTTAGTTATTAATATGACCTAAATTACGCTCATGAGACGCATGTCGGCCTTAGGTATAAATTTGTCGCGATAACACCGATAATGCACGCCCTTTTATCGCCTGTTTTTTACTTGACCAAGGGGCTTTCAGATTATGGTTTATCTCACAACCATTATTTCGTCACAAGCCATCAAGCAGGTTTAATTTGTAAGATAATGATTGTTGCCAGTTAAGAATCAGCCATATAAGGAAAATATTATAGGCAGCTGCCAATATTAAAACTAACTCTATTAATTGAAAGTGTAGATCAACTCACATTAGAGAGTCACAATTAATGGCAGGGGAGAATTTGTCTATGGTGAGGTGCCTTGTTAGCGACTAGAGTTAAGCCAAAGTGCTCACTGGAATCACCATGGAATTTTACTACAGCCCGTTATCACGGGCATCACAAAAGGTATTGATCGCCCTTTACGAGAAGCAAGCGGATTTTTGCCCGCGCCCGCTTGACTTGAGCGATCCTTTTAAAAGGCGGGAACTACAGCAACTGGACTGCGCCGCTCAACTGCCTTTACTCAAACTCGGCACAGGCGAACTCATCCCCGACGCGAGCCTTATTGTGGAGTACTTAGAGGTGAATATTGCGCAAGGCACGCAGTTAATTCCGCAAGAGGCAGCCCAAGCGTGGCAAGTTAGGCTTTATGACAAACTCAGTCAGACTCGATTAGATAACGTTATCGATGCGCTGCAACGCGCTCAAGCACTGCCCCAACCCGATCAAATTAAAGTGAAACAACTCAAAAACGAGCTAAACGCAACTTTAACTCGTTTTGATCGCCACTTAGCTAATCATCATTGGTTAAGTGGTGATAGTTTTAGTCTCGCCGACTGCGCCGCAATCCCATGTTTATTAGCACTGGCACCGACATTTCACCTACTGGAGTACGAACACTTAGGCCGTTATTGGTTTCAAGCTATGCTCCGCGGCTCAGTTAATCAACTGCAAAATGAAATCGCCATCACGGGCTAAGCTCATTAATGGATCGGTTAAATATTTTGCTGCTTTTTAAGCTGAAGAAACTGTTTCCATTTTTGAACTTCAACAGGCATTTCGGGTTGAGTGTCATTAAACCCAACCTCAGCCAACATTGTCGAGATAGGCACTTGCTTGCGTTTACTAATAAACACGCCACGGACATGAGCAATGCAATGCAATCCTCGCGCACTCACAAAGCGCTGCTCAACATAAAAGTATTTTTCATCCCAGCCAACCACTTTGCTTTCGACAGTAAATTGAGCAAATGGCTTAATGTCACGGATATAAGTGAATTCAGCAGCGTTAACAATTGGCATCCACCCCAACGTTAAAAAACGCTTAAGCAAACCCATTTCTGCCAACATGTAAGTTCTCGACAGATCCATAAACGCTGGATAGCGTGAGTTAGTCAAATGAAAGTTAACGTCACAGTCGCTTGGCAAAGCACGGTATGTAATGCGGCTTACACCTAAAAAATCAATGCTCTTGCAGTGCCTAACCCGCCAGATAAATAACCATAACAACCTAAAATAAAGATTCATTTCCGTTAAACTCACATCCTTAGTACACTCGAGCCAGCAGGCTACCAAAGGTCAGACCAGATAACAAGTTATCTTAAGAGCGCAATAAAAAAGGCGCTAATAGCGCCTTTATTATTGTTTGCAATTATTTAGCCGTGGATCCCACTATGCCTTAGTAAGGCATCCGTTTTAGGCTCTCGCCCACGGAAACGTTTAAATAATGTCATGGGCGCGTCACTTCCACCCATTTCTAGGATATTTTCCAGAAATCGTTGACCCGTTTGAGCGTTAAAAATACCTTGCTCTTCAAACAATGAGAAGGCGTCTGCAGATAACACTTCAGCCCACTTGTAGCTATAGTAGCCGGCGGCATATCCACCCGCAAAAATATGTGCAAAACCATGTTGAAAGCGGTTAAATGCTGGCGCTTTAACAACAGCAACCTGCGCCCTAACTTCGTTAAGCTTATCTTGAATGTGCGCACCTTCTGCTGGGTCAAACTCTAAGTGCATTTTAAAATCAAATAATGAAAACTCGAGTTGACGCAGCATCATCATGCCCGACTGGAAGTTTTTCGCCGCAAGCATTTTATCTAACATGTCTTTAGGTAATGGCTCGCCGGTTTCAAAATGGCCTGAGATCTCCGCAAGGGCTTCTTGTTCATAACACCAGTTTTCCATAAACTGGCTTGGCAACTCTACGGCATCCCACGGTACGCCACTGATCCCAGACACACCGCTAACATCAATTTTGGTCAGCATATGATGAATGCCATGGCCAAACTCATGAAAAAGTGTCGTGACCTCATCATGTGTGAATAACGCCGGCTTACCCGCTACAGGCGCATTAAAATTACAGGTAAGGTAAGCGACGGGATCTTGCAAGCCTGTAGACATTGCTCGGCGCGCTCGGCAATCATCCATCCATGCACCACCACGTTTACCTTCACGGGCGTAAAGATCTAAATAAAAGCTGCCACGATGTTCGCCTTTACTGTCGCTAATATGGAAAAAGCGCACATCATCATGCCAACTATCCACGCCTTTTTGCTCTTCCACTTTAAGGCCAAATAAGCGCGAAACCGTATAGAACAAACCTGATAACACTTTATCTTCCGGAAAATAAGGGCGTAACAGCTCTTGTGAGATCTCATAGCGGTGCTGTTTGAGTTTTTCGGCGTAAAAGCTTAAATCCCAAGCGGCCAAATCTGTGGCGCCATATTCCTTCGCTGCAAACTCTGTTAACTCTTTTAACTCAGTCTCTCCTTGGCTTTTTGAGCGGGCGGCAAGCTCGGTCAAAAATGCCAAGACTTGCTCGGGGGTTTCAGCCATTTTTGTTGCAAGTGATTTATCAGCAAAGCTGTCAAAACCCAAAAGATTGGCTAATTCATGGCGTAATGCCAAAATTTCATCCATTAACGGGCCATTATCAAACTCACCCGCATGAGGACCTTGATCTGACGCGCGCGTCACAAATGCTCGGTAACATTCTTCACGTAGTTGCGGGTTTTCACTGTAAGTCATCACGGGTAAGTAAGATGGAAAATCCAATGTAAACAGCCAACCTTGCTGCCCTTTAGCTTCAGCCATTGCGGCTGCGGCAGCAATGGCTGACTCTGGTAAGCCTTTAAGCGCCTGCTCATCAGTGATCAACTTGCTCCAAGCTTGAGTCGCATCTAAGAGCTGGTTTGAAAAGCTGCTAGTGAGCTCTGACATACGCTTAACCAGCTCGCCATAACGCAATTTATCGCTGTCGCTTAACCCGATACCTGACAACTCAAAATCACGCAGGCTGTTCTCCACCCTCTTCTTTTGTGCTTGCGAGTAATGGGCAAACGCCTCAGAGGCTGCCAGCGATTTGTAAGCTTGGTAAAGCCCTTGGTGCTGGCCTACAAAGGTGCCGTATTCAGACAACAATGGCAAGCAAGCATCATGGGCGGCGCGCCACTCATCGTTACTTACAACAGAGTTCATGTGTGATACCGGCGACCAAATCTTGCTGAGCTCATCATCGACCTCATCCAAGGGCGAAATAAAATTATCCCATGTGACAGGAGCGGTGTTTTGCAACACTTGCGCTATTTTAGCGCGGCAATTGGCAATACCCTGCTCAACTGCCGGCTGGATATGCTCAGGCTTAATACTTGAAAAAAGGGGAAGCGTGGCGCGGCTTAACAAGGGATTGCTCATGATTGAGTCCTTAAAATTCGACATTGTTAAGGTTAGAGATAAGGGCAAGTCACGCATTATTCAATGCGTTGCTAAGAATACTTGCTGCACAAGCATAATATTGTTAGATAAAAAATCATGCTTACCATGACGGTAACAATGCAATTGCTTGATAATTTACCTGAGGACGTATGTCATTCTCTGCTGAGAAAGTATGGCAAGTGAAGTTTAGTCTCGGGTCGAGACGAGTGCCATTAACCGTGGTTATCTATGTCTGTCCTTTCCTCAAAGCCTATGTGTGTCAACAATTATCGATAGTGTAGAGCTTGCTGACAAAAAGGCCTGAACCCTTATAAATCATAACCTTAATGAGTTATATAAGAAAATAAAACGCCACTAGTCATTGAAGAAAAGTCGCTCTTTTTACAATACCTGTCTATGTGTACCTTCAGAAAAACGACATTTTAATCATAATTCCCTCACAACATATTTGGGGGGACTTTCCGCGCCTGTCATCTCATCAATATCGATGTTTTACTTAATATTTAGCGTTTATCAGCATTTTCTTATTTAGAATCTTTCAAGCTCCAGCTTTAGTCGAGGCTCAGCATTGCCTGCCAGCATGAATATTGCTATGTTACTGATTAATAATGGCTGAATATATGATTTTGTCGCCGCTGTTTGCGGCGTTATGTGAAAAGTAGTCTCAAGGAGTAGTTTAAAATGGCATTTACTATTAATGTTCCAAATCAGGAAGAAAATAAGGAAATTCAGGTCGAAGCTGGCTCTTCAATAGTATTTGTCGGCGCGAATGGAACGGGAAAGACTAGGCTCGCCACTCATATTGAAAATACTCTAAACCTTAATGCTCATCGTATTTCTGCCCACAGAGCACTAACATTAAATCCAGCTGTCCCTAAAATAAGTGAGAGCCAAGCTTTAAAAGGCTTACGCACTGGTTACGCAAATGAGGATGCTCAAGCAGGGCATAGGCAAGGACACCGCTGGGGAAATAAGGGTTCAGTCGCTTTATTAAATGATTTTGACTTTTTAGTTCAAACCCTTTTTGCGGAGCAATCTAATAAATCATTAGAAACTCATAAAAAGGTTCGCAAGGGTGATAGCAGTCCAGCTGAGCCTACAAAATTTGAGGTTCTAGTAGATATATGGGAAAGGCTACTTCCGCATAGAGAGCTTCATGTTTCAGGTGATGATATTCAAGTTTCAGTGACAGGAGGTTCTGAATTGTATTCAGGAAGTGAAATGAGTGATGGCGAGAGGGCTGTTTTCTATATGCTTGGTCAAACACTTGTTGCAGCTGATGACTCTTTAATAATATTTGATGAACCAGAGTTGCATGTTCATCCTTCTATAATGTCTAAGTTATGGGACGAAATTGAAGGTGTTCGACCTGATTGTGCATTTGTATTTATAACTCATGATCTTGAGTTTGCATCATCCCGTGTTGCCACAAAATATGTATTGAGAGAATACAATTCTACCCCATATTGGAATATTGAAAACGTACCTTTGGACTCAGGATTTGATGAAGAGCTAACCACCTTAATTTTGGGTAGTCGCAAGCCAATATTATTCGTTGAAGGTTCTAATAGTAGTTTAGATACTGCTATATATAGAGTTTGTTTTAATGAATGGACAATTATCCCGAAAGGATCATGTGAAGAGGTTATTCACTCGGTTGTTACTTTGAGGCATAACTCAAACCTAACACGGGTTAAGTGCTCTGGAATCGTTGATGCCGATGATTATAGCGAAGCAGATATTCAACATCTGGCTAGTTTGGGGGTCTTAACCTTACCTGTATCTGAAATTGAAAATATTATACTTAGTCCAACTGTTAGTAGAGCAATTGCAGAGAGTGAGGGACATACAGGGGCTGAATTAGATGAAAAGCTACAAGCTTTATCTGATGCTATTTTTAATTCACTTAGCTCTGAAAGAGCAATTGAAGAAGTTGTTGTTAGGTATTGCAGAAGGCGAATAGATCGAATCCTAAAAAAAGTAGATCTAAGTGAAGCTGAAACAATATCAACACTAAATGATAAGTACACAGCAGAAACGCAATCGCTTGATATTAATAACATAGCGCAACAAGCAAAAGACAGAATAACCAGCGCTATTGAACAAAAAAATCTCCCTTTACTATTAAGGAACTACGATAATAAAGGGATGATGGCTTTAGCTGCATCTCACCTTAAAAGTTGTAAACTAAAAGCTTTCGAAAGCTGGATTGTTAGAGTATTAAGGAACCAAAATGTTCCAGCGCTAATATCTGCTATTCAAGAGCTACTTCCAGACATAGAGCCTCAGTAGGTAAAGTAATTTCACAAAACAAGTTGCTTAAGCGGACAAAAAACAGCTGGCTTTTGCTCGCTCCTCGCTAATTTTAACCCAAATACATAGCCACCTATCATACACTGGACCTTAAGTATTAAGGCTTTCATAAATACCGTCTAACGTTATGTATTTTCTGGATTTACTCTGTTGTGATTTTTATGCGTGTCTTGATATATAGACAAAAGCACGGCATGACAGGCATTATAAAAAGTGACTACCTCTCAACGGTTAGTTGAGTTCCACCTTCTTTTTATATCACTTAAAAACTTGATTTATAACAGTGTATATTTTAACTGTAAAATATACACTGTTGGTCATTATGGACACTCATAGGCTCTGAGGAAAAGAGTAATGCCAATGAAATGCCAAGCTTGTCATCCATAATACGATTAGCTTTTATAGTGGGAATTGATATTTAGCCTGAATGGCCAACATCATTTTTTCACACGTTTTGGGGTATAAATGTGTTACTTCTCCCTGCAAAAAAAGCCAGAAATGATCAAGCTATCTTATAAATGATCAAGCGTTAACACGAACGCACACTTGCCTTTTAACACCGCCTAGCAGCTTTACAAAATCAAACCTTGATGCGCATCAAGCTTATGTCGCCCAAGCTATAGCCTTTGTGAGTATTGCAAACCAGTTCTCAAATGCAACTTATTATCATTTACATTAAATAGTGAAGAATTATGATGCTCGGGATCTTAATCTTAATCCTGAGTTTGATATGCAAAATACAACCAAAATCGCTGTCGCGACTTCGCTATTATTAAGCACCTCTTCCGTAGCGCTAGCCGATGATCTAGTCAGTATCTACGACTCTCACAGCACTAAAATAAATGAGAAATTACCCGCTGATAGTCACAACAGCATGCATGTAATGCTTGATACAGGGTGGGATTCAAAATACGTATCCCAAGGCCGTAATAACCTCGAAAAAGGTGGGATAAATTGGCTAAGTGCGGCGATACAAAAGCAAAATTTTAATGCTTACGTCACTGTGGGCCGCGCTGATAGTGAGCATTATATTGAGTATAATTTAGGGCTTGAGTATAGCGTTGCTTTATCTCAATACGTTAATGGCACAATTGGCTACCAACGCCTTGAGTTTTATGGGGCTGAGCGGGCTCATGATAACGAGATCTTTAGCGCGTTAGAGTACAACCAATACCAGTGGCTAACCCCTTCGATTAATTATACATATTCAACTGAATCTGCCGGTTACTTTATCGAAATCAGCCTGCATAGCAATTGGGATTTAACCGATACGCTCAGTGTAACGCCTTATATCTCCCAAGGGTTTGATTTTAAATATGCAACACCTGAACATAATGGTGCCAACAACGTCCAATTTGGGGTTGAAGCGCAATATCAATTGCCCCACCAATGGCAACTATCAGCCCATATCAGCCATAGCATTGCAGCAGCTGATATCAAACAAGCTGCCGCAGAAAATACTGCCGATAACGAGTTAAATCAAACCTATGCTGGTATCCACTTGAGTTGGAGTTTTTAAAATCCAACACAATGGTTGGCGCTGCGCTATAGTTTATTGTAACACTCAAACATAAAGGCTTAACCACAGGTAAAGGAAGACCGGTGGGCCACTGTAAAAGGACAAGGAATGTTAGCCAAAATCCATTTAGCTATCCTTTATTTATGCTTCTCTTTTACTTGTTCAGCAGCTGATCTGCCACTTAATGTCCTGCTCGATGATAAAGGCCAACCATTGGCAATCCCCACAGAGCAGCAAATTGCACTCGACTACACGCCAGTGCCACACACGACAGCCTCATACTCCGCCCAAACACCTCGCACTAATAAGAAAGCACGCGCCAAGCAAAAAGCAACAAAAATGAGCCGAAAACAACAACTCAAAAATCGCAACAGTATCGCTGACAACAGTAACTGCCGCTGGCTTAGCGCTCGCATGACACAATTAGAGAAACAACTAAACCCAGGCATTAATCACCGCAACCGCCACCAGCAACAAGAACTTAACGCACGGCAAACGGAATGGGAGTGCTTAAAATGTGGCGCAGAAGGCCCCGAACCTCGCGATTATTACACCTGCCAATACCGGCGCTAGCACAATCGACGCACCGCCGTGCTCCTCTTATGCTTTAAAGATTGAAATCACCAGTTCCGATCCCAATATCAACCAGTGGCCTATTGACGATTAGCGATAACGTTAAACATTTGCTCTGGTTCAAATAAATGTTTAACTCTACAATAGCCGATACAGAGCGAGGCTCAATTGCACGTGTTAGATCCAGATTAAGCTCTCAGTAAAAACGCGCTATTGCCTCACACTGCACAAGTAACACTAAGGTGGTGAGCAACTGCGTTTATTGTATAAATAGAGATAACACCTTACTTTACCTACATTCACTCTCAACAAACCATTTTTGGAGATACACATGGCTCAACATTTTGATTACATCTGCCTTGGCGCGGGTAGCGGCGGCATTGCATCGGCTAACCGAGCAGCCATGCGCGGTGCAAAAGTGTTATTGATTGAAGCAAAAGCACTGGGTGGAACTTGTGTTAATGTCGGCTGTGTCCCTAAAAAAGTCATGTGGTACGGCGCCCAAGTTGCAGAGGCAATGCACTTATATGCCAAGGATTATGGTTTTGATGTCACCGTCAATAATTTTGATTGGAACACCCTTGTCGCAAGCCGAGAAGCCTATATAAAACGAATACATGGCTCATACGATCGCGGCCTTGAAAACAACAAGGTCACCCTTGTGCGCGGTTATGGCCGCTTTGTTGACAGCCGTACCATTGAGGTCGACGGTCAGCAATATACTGCTGATCACATACTCATCGCCACCGGCGGCGCTGCCACCATTCCTGCTATTCCTGGGGCGCAATACGGCATAGACTCTGATGGCTTCTTCGCGTTACAGACGCAGCCAAAACGAGTGGCGGTCGTCGGTGCAGGTTATATCGCCGTTGAGGTTGCAGGCGTTTTACATTCATTGGGCAGTGACACTCATCTTTTTGTGCGTAAACATGCCCCGCTGAGAAACTTCGATCCTATGCTTAGCGAAGCATTAATGGAGTCGATGGCAACAGATGGCCCGACATTGCATACACACAGCACTCCAAAGTCGGTCACCAAAAATGCCGATGGCAGCTTAACACTTGAGATTGAAAATGGTGAAAGCTACGAGGTCGACTGCCTGATCTGGGCTATTGGGCGTCACCCATCAACCAGTAATATTGGACTTGAAAATACCCAAGTCACGCTTGACGAGCAAGGTTACGTCATCACCGATCCTCAACAAAATACAACTGACAAAGGCATTTACTGTGTCGGCGATATCATGGCAGGTGGCGTTGAGCTTACCCCGGTAGCCGTCAAAGCTGGCCGCTTGTTATCAGAGCGTTTATTTAATGGTATGAGTGATGCAAAAATGGATTACGACTGTATTCCGACCGTGGTCTTTAGCCACCCAGCCATAGGCACTATGGGGCTATCTGAGCCCGATGCAAAGGCCAAGTATGGGGCAGATAATGTCACCGTATATACCTCCGGCTTTACTTCAATGTACACCGCCGTTACCGCCCATCGTCAGGCTTGTAAAATGAAACTCATTTGTGCAGGCGATAACCAAAAAGTGGTCGGTATTCATGGTATCGGGTATGGCATGGATGAAATTTTACAAGGCTTTGGCGTGGCAATGAAGATGGGCGCCACAAAAGCAGATTTTGATGCGGTTGTTGCTATTCACCCAACAGGCGCTGAAGAGTTTGTCACCATGAGATAATTAAACACTGGCAAACAAGTTTTAAGCACGTTTAAAAAACAAGTCTCAATAAATCGCGTAGACGCCAAGTTACCGTCTACGCTTTTATTGAGCAACAATTCCACCATATCAGTTTCAGCATCAGTTTCAGTTTTATCTTAAAACTCCCTCGCCTCAGCCCTAGCTGTATTTATCGTAGCGTACCAATACACGATACTGACCATAAATGCTGTCAAAATATTTTACAAAGGTTAGCTAAAAGTAGAATATGTTCGAACATAGTTACCGCTGTGAGTATTTAGAATGCTTATCGGGAGCTAAATTAAAAAAATAATAGAGCAGGAAATTAAAAATGCCATTACTCCCTAAAGCTATCTTAACTGTCGCACTGTCCAGCTCAATGCTGATGTTCAATCCACTATCAGCTTCTGAATTTAATGATGCCTACAAGGCATATATTGCCGCTGTAGAGGCTAAAAACAATGCTGATATAGAACAATATGCACTGCAAGCTTATCAACTCGGGACGAAGAAATTTGCCTCCGACAGCCTCGATGTTGCCATGCTAGCGTTAAATGCTGGCGATGCTTCTATCCAAAATGTGCCTTCTAATCATGACAATGCGGCTCAAGCATCAGCACTAAAGAAACAAGCGTTTGCACTTTATAAAGTGGCGCTGGCTAACTATAAAAAAGAATATGGTGACGAGGCGATTGAGCTAATTGATCCACTCATGGGGCTAGCCGATTCCAGTAGTCACAAAGATGCTCGTCAGTACTTAAATGATGCATTAGCTATTGCCGAAGACTCTGATAATCCAATGCTACTGGCAAATACACAGCAAGCTTATTTTGACATGCTTTCCACAAGCCGGTTTTACACGCGTACAGTACGCAATTACATGTTAGATGCTTACAAAACTTATCAGCAGTTACTGCCAGAAAACTCCATAAAACGAGTATTAGCAGCTTATACCGTAGGCTCAATAGAGTATGCCGAGAAACATTATGATAAAGCAGAGATCGCACTGTTATATGTCATCAAACAGTTCGAAGCGCTTGATTATAATCACCCTTATGAGCTAGCGGCTCACGCTAAACTGGTTCAGCTTTATGAGCTACAAGGACATAGCGATAAATCTACTCAGCACTGCATTGCGATTGGAAACATGCAGCCTTGGCGGCCAGAGCAGGAGCAAACGCCGTTATTTAGAGTGAACCCTAATTACCCTGCATCGTATGCGCGTAAAAATAAAGAAGGTTCGATCCAAGTCAGCTTTACTGTCGATGAAATGGGTTTTGTAACTGAACCGGCCATCATAAATTCAAAAGGCGGCTCAGCATTTGAAAAAGCCTCACTTGAAGCAGTAAAGAAATGGCGCTATGCACCTAAATTTATTGACGGTAAAGCGGTGGCTGCCAAATCGAGCGTTCAACTCGATTACACGATACGTAGATAGTTAATGCAGATCTGGCACGTGACAGTCTCGACTCCGTTCAATTTGAGTCAAGATAGCCGTGAATGATGTAAACAAAAGATGAGCTGATAAATACCTTTGCAACAATGCAGCCAGTTTAATCGGTTATTTTAACGCGCGGGTATTTTAACTTACCCGCCTCAATATCACCCCTTGACGTCATCGTCCTTTGTTGAATGCAGGCGTAACCTAAAGGTATTGGCATCGGTATTCGACTTTAAGCTCTATTGATCATTTCTCATTTCTCACTTCTCACTTCTCACTTCTCACTTCTCATTTCTCATTTCCCATTTCCCACTTCACCATTTGCAACAGCATCAGAAGAAGTGATTTTAGAGGCATCTAAGATTAGGGACTGTTGATCTTTCACGGTTGTTTTGGCCGCAGTTTATTGGCTATTTTAGCAAGGCGGAGGCTATGCCGTTTCGTTATTTTCCACAAATAGTGCCGTTTTTCTCTCGCGTTTAAATTGGCTCTGTGACTGCAGGGCAAGATAGGTTAACCTCTGCGGCAATACCTAAAAGTTACGGCGCGCATCAGTGATTAAAGCCGCAAAAATAACGACTAATTAGCTGTTTTGATTACGAACACACACATCGCAATTCAAGCTAGAGTCATAATAATATTAAAATCAATGAGTTTATGAGATGAACCAAATATCAGCTACCATCGGACGCTGGCAAGGCGCCGGCTTAATGGCCACCACTTTGCTTGGCACCGGTGTGTTTATTTTACCGCAAATGACTATCGCAACCGCTGGGCAAGGCGCGCTTGTCGCTTGGCTGGTGTTAACGTTGGCGATTATCCCGGTGACATTAGTCTTCGGCCGCTTAGCCAGCGTATTACCGCACGCCGCAGGGCCGGCATACTTTGTCGAGCAAGCATTTGGCCGCACGGCAGGCAGAACCATCGGCTTGCTATTTCTGTTAGTGGTACCGATAGGCACGCCTGCGGCCATTTTAATGGTTTTCCAGTTTGTGAACGCTCTGGTGCCTATCGATGGCTGGGCACAGGTAGCAACCGAGTTATTGTTACTGGCGATGTTATTGCTGCTCAATCTTAAAGGGATCCAAGTATCAGCTAAACTGCAGTTTTTGCTAACTTTAGCCATTGTCGCAGTGGTTGTAGTGCTGTTTGGTGGGGCGAGTGTGAACCTCAGTGAACTCTCACTCTTAACGCAAAACAGCGCCCCTAATATGGCTTTGGTAATGAGTGCTGCTGGCATCGCTTTTTGGAGCTTTCTTGGCGTTGAAGCAATGACCCATCTTGCTGGAGACTTTAAAGATCCTAAAAAAGACATGATCCCAGCAATGCTGATTGGTACCGTGTTGGTTGGCATTGTGTACCTAGCGTGTACTTTATTGCTCCTGATGGTGCCAGCGCAAACACCTGTGGCGATGGTCGGCGCATTCGATCACCTGCTTGGCGGCTTTGGCGCTGAAGTGATCGGCATATTAGGCATTGCCAGTGGGTTAGCGACTGTGAATGTATACACTGCAAGTGTTGCAAGGTTGGTATGGAGTTTTAGTTGTGAAGGTGTATTGCCTAAATACTTCAGTGTGCTTAATCAGCATCGAACGCCCGCACGCGCATCGGTAGCCGTGTTAATTGCTATGGCATTGGTGATTGTGTTGAGTTATGCCACAGGGCAGGAACTAGAGCATTTAATCGCCTGGAGCAATGGCGTGTTTGTGATTATCTATCTGGCCGCCATGCTTGCCGCCGTAAAATTGTTGAGCAAACGCTACTTACCCTTAGCGATTGTCAGCTGCATATTATGTGTGCTTATCGGCTGGGCGTTAGGTTGGAACATGGCATACGCCATTGTGTTAATGTTGTTAGTATTGCTGGTGTTGTGGGGGCAAAAAAGACTGCAAAGCCAATAATCACCCTGCAAATAATGTGCGCTAAGATTGCTTGCTTTCCATTACAAGGTTACGCATTTGGATAAGCTCACTGTGGCGCAGATACAGTAACTCTGAAGTACGCCGGATGATTTGTTCTTCGTATTGACATAAGTGGCCATCAGCATAGGCAATGCGCCACATTGCTAAAATGAGGTGCTGCTTTTGTTCGACATTAAAATTGTCATTAATTGTTTGAGTAAAATCAAACAGGGAGGTTGAGCGGCGTTGTGAGTCACAGGCTTTGCTGACTAAACTGTCGATATCATCAACAGATAAACCGAGTGTGGTTGTCAAAAGGGTAGGCAGCATTTTTGCTTCATCATCAGTCATGATGTCGTCAGCCATGACAACTTCCAGCAACAAGCTGGCGGCGGCAAGATTGAGCTGCTGTGTTTTTTCTTCTGCAGAAAGGGGACGCTTAGCGGGTTCGAAAAACTGTTTAAGTTTATTTAGCATAGTAAGTCTCCCGATAGTATGACGTTTTATCAGTATATACTTATTTTTCGTCGATAGGCTAACCGCAATATCATGCTGATGAAGTGTCAATCTATGTGTAACGCTAACAATCGAGTCTGTTTCTCGCACCATTATTCAGCCTCTGTTGCCAACATAGCTAAGCTTACGTTGACGCTAACAGCCTACAATAAGCCGCGCGGTTTCATCTTCTAAGTCGCGTTGATTGCTGTACTGGTAAACAAATCCGTACTTTCAGCGTTAATAATGTGGCGGGCTTGCTTGATTAGTCGTAAATATTCTCTATAATTTGCCGCCCAAATATGATGGTCATACCACTTTAACTAACCAAAAAATTGCCAAACTATAGCGTTTTCGCTATTGCGGGTTCCCTCACCCCGCCCGATTTATTAAAAAGGTCAATCAATGTTGATGTTATCTCAAGCACAGATCCGCCGTGCGTTACTGCTATTAGCAGGGTTCCATATTGTCATTATTTGCGCCAGCAATTACCTGGTGCAATTACCGTTTACCATTTTTGAATTACACACAACCTGGGGCGCATTTAGCTTTCCTTTTGTGTATCTGGCGACCGATCTCACCGTACGAATTTTTGGTCAACAAGCGGCAAGAAAAATCATTTTCGTCGCCATGTTACCCGCCTTGGTGATCTCTTATTTTATGGGCGTGGTCTTTCACCAAGGGAGTTTTCAAGGTGCTGATGCGTTAATCAGCTTTAACAGTTTTGTTTTTAGGATCGCTTTTGCGAGCTTTGCGGCGTACTTAATTGGCCAACTGATGGATATTGTTGTCTTTGCTAAATTACGGCAAGCAAACACATGGTGGATCGCGCCTGCAGCCTCGACAGTGATTGGTAACCTTGTGGACACATTAGTGTTTTTCTCTTTGGCATTTTACGCTTCAACTGACAGCTTTATGGCGACGCATTGGCCTGAAATCGCTACCGTTGATTATGGTTTTAAACTTATCGTCAGCTTGGGGCTATTTCTCCCAGCCTATGGTCTGCTTTTAAAAGTGTTACAAGATAAGATCTTACACGAAACGACTAAAAAAACTTAAAATGGGTAACCATTATGACTTAACACGAGCTGGACAGACCTGTTACAATTTGTTTGTAATGTTTATTTTTTGAACGCCACATAAAGCGTAAATTAAGAATAAACGAGTGAAATTAATGAGATGAGAAAATGTATACCATTGAAATTGAAGCTATTACCGATTTCACAACGGAAGTGTTAGCGTGCCTAGATGAAACTTACAACGCAATACCCGAATTTGATCAGCCTTATTCAAGCCAGGTCATTAGCCGTCGTTTACTATCTGGCCCAGCATTACTGCTTATTGCTAGAGTAGAGGGCGATATTGCAGGCTTTAAGTTAGGCTATCAACATAGCAACGAGACTTTCTACAGCTGGTTAGGTGGCGTTTTGCCCGATTATCGCGGCTTAGGTTTAGCGAAAAGTCTGCTTGAGTATCAAGAGCACTGGGCTAAGATGCAAGGTTATAAACAAATGGAAGTTAAAACACAAAACCGCTTTCCCGCCATGCTTAATATGCTAATTGGTCATCAATACCAGATCACGGCGATGACAGCAGATAAACAACGTTTAAGCCAGAATAAGCTCCACCTGCAAAAACAACTGTAGTGGTTCAAATGCGCCTTCCACTCTAGGCGCTGCCCGTACAAAGCGATCGCGCCTGCTCAATTTAAAACGCGCGAACGTCAAACGCCTTGCACTTGCATTAAATATGTTGATATTAAATGCAGACATGTACTGTTAGGTAGAGAAGAAGGCGTCACTGCCTTCTTACTTTCAAGTGATCACCAACCTTCCTATAAAAATAAGCAACTGTATTTTAAGTACAAATTAAAGTACTTGATTATTTTACTCAACTAATTTCATTTTTTTTCAATAAATACTTGCACAACGTAATGATAATGATTACTATTTACATGCGTTCCAAAACTCAACAACTTAAAGGCCTCTCATCTCCTGCAAGTTTGAGTTTTTTACCAACCACATATTGTGATAGCTAAGATAGTATTAACTTAATGTGACTGGTTTTAGCACGACATTGCTCACACACACTCTTTGTAGCCAGAATTTTTTCTGGCTATTTTTTTATCTTAAATTTGAGTCTGCGAGTTAATGTTGCCATTGAGTGAACTGGTGAGGTGAACTTCAATGTTACTTCCCTTGGATCTGCAATCCACCTGTTTGATCTTCAAACGCTTTATGATAAAGAGCAATGGTAAATTTACTGCCTTTACCCACCACGGAGCTGACCTCAATGGTGCCGCCAATCCGCTTAATAATGCCGTAACTTAAAGAGAGGCCTAATCCAGTGCCGTCTTTACGAGTGGTGTAGAAAGGATCGAAAATACGGCTTAACTCTTCTTTGGGGATCCCTTTACCTTCGTCTTCTATTTCAATTTTCACGCCAATCACTTCACCCTGTTGCAACCAGTCGTAGGTACGGATCCAGATTTTACCTTTATCGCTAATGGCGTGAGCGGCATTCACCATAATATTAATCAACACTTGCTGAAGTTGCGGTCGATTAATCTCTACTGGGCAACTAGCCTCCAGAGTTTGATTAAGCACTACGGCTTGCTGCTGTATTGAATGGCGAACCAATACCAAGACTTCTTCGATAATCGGACTTATTTGATGCATGTCCAATGGCGCATTAAATTCACCGGGACGACTGTACTGCAATAAACTGCGAATAATAGTGCTGATCCGGCCGACCTGCTGGATCACTAATTCTATTTCTTCTTCTACCGCCTCTGCTTTGTCGCCAAGTTCATATTTGAGTAATTCCATATTGCCTAATATGACGGCAGTTGGATTATTAATTTCGTGAGCAATACCTGCAGTTAACTCACCCAACGCTGTGAGTTTTTCATTGGTCACCAGTTGCTGGCGTGTTTCATTGAGTAACTCGACATTTGCTTGCAGCTCTTGGGTTTTTTCTTGCAAGCTACGTGTACGTTGCTCAACTTTAATCTCAAGTTGCTCTGCTGCCGTTTGAATTTGCGCATTGCGTTGTTGCAGTAAATCGAGCATGCAGTCGAACTGCTCCGCTAAATTAGATAATTCGTTATCGCGATCCAGCTCTAGCGCGCCAATACGCAAGTTGCGACCCGATTGCACAGCATTAACCACGTGATGGATCCGCTCAATAGGTTGCAATAAGCTATAAGCGCCACGGTAAACCAACCAACCCGATATCAAGAGTACTAGCATCAAAATTGTGCCTAACTCAATAATGTTTAACAGGTAGTTATGAATAAAAGGCGACTCTGAAAATCCGGTGTAAATCATCCCAATTCGCTTGCCTTGCACATCGAGTAACGGCGCATAAGCAGAGATAAACCAATCATTAAACACAAAGGCGCGATTAACCCACATCATGCCATTATCTAATACTTTTTCCCGCACATCTTTGGACACTAAGCTGCCTAACGCGCGGCCATACTTGTCACTGTTTTGAGGGAAAGCGTGCAAGGGAACATTGGTACTAATGCGGATGTCATCAAGAAATATTGTCACCGTACCAATTGAACGCTCGGGCAAGGTGCCGTGCTCATACACTAAATCACGAATATGGTCGACAAGGCGAGTATCTTTATTGAGTAAAATACCGGCATCAAGATACCATGCAACGTGACCATCAAGCGCAGCGACCGGTAACAAGCTCCGGCTAAGTAAGCCTCTAGTTTCTTGATATGGAGCGGTTTTGTTCGCGCTAGGGACGCGGATCATGTTCACCGTTGCACGCTCTGCCAGTACCGGATCGATGCGCGCAAGCCGACTTGATGGCAATACCATCAACCCAGAAAAAGCATGCTGCTGTTTAATATGTGGCAACATGTTTCGTAGATCCGGGTCCGCAGCCACCTCTGCGATAGAAAGCAATCGTAAAAAGTCGAGATTAAACTCGGACTTAGCGTGTTGCAGTTGTGCATCAAGTGTGGCTTTAGCGGTTAAGTGTAGAGAGGGAAACTGCCTAAAAGAGTGCTGAAAATCCCAAGAGTTCATGATCTGTTCGAGTTGCTTTTCCTGAGCACGCTGCACTGTAATTAGCGTACTTTTAGCAACGGTTAAGTCCGCTTTTACCTTCATAAAAAGCTGCTCACCGGTATAACTGATATTCCAGTAAATCGTGATGAACACTAAACTTATAAGAGTTAATAAAATGGGCAGCAACGTAAGGATTAAAATGCGGTAGCGCACTTTTGCCCGCATTTGTTGCCAACTCACACCAAATACACGGCAAAATATCGACACCTAACGACTCCTCAACAGTAAACAATTATGCTTCATTGCTGCTTTCGCCACCCAGCCACTCTTTGTATTTACGATCGAGTGTTTTACGCGAGACACCTAGATCCCTTGCGGCGGCAGATTTATTGCCATTGTGCGCATTAACCACCCGTGTTACATGGTCACGCTCAACGTCTTTTAGCCCCCACTGTAATGGATACCCCGACTCGGCTTGTGACTCAACACTAGGCTGTACTTTCCAGTACTCTGCCGGCGGCTTGCCAAGTAAAATACAGCGCTCAATCATGTTACGTAGTTCACGAATATTGCCAGGCCATTGATGCTGTTGCAGCTTTAATAAGTCTTCATGGCTCCAAACCACCTCTTTCACCCCCAACTCTGATGCAAGTTGGCAAGTAAAGTGATGAGTTAACCTCACGATATCTTCTGGTCTATCTCGTAATGGAGGGATCACAATATCGAGCACATTCAAGCGGTAGTACAAATCGCGCCTAAAATGACCAGCTTCAACCTCTTCAGATAATTTACGATTAGTGGCCGCAACCACCCGTGCATCAATAGTAATTTCTTTTTCGCTGCCAACAGGGCGTATGCTTTTTTGCTCCAACACACGCAATAAAGCGGTTTGCATTTTCAGTGGCATTTCACCGATTTCATCAAGAAAAATGGTGCCTCCAGACGCAAAACTGAACAAACCTTCTCGGTTAGACTTTGCTCCAGTAAATGAGCCTGCGCAGTGGCCAAACAGCTCACTTTCTAATAGTTCTGGCGCAATCGCACCGCAATTGACGGCGACAAATGGTCCCTCTCGCCCGCTAAGTGTATGCAGCTGCCTCGCAACCAACTCTTTACCGGTACCGGATTCTCCCTCTATTAACACAACGGCGTTGGTAGGAGCGATACGAGCGATGATCCGCTTTACCTCTGTCATTGCGTCACTTTGGCCGATAATAGTTGAAGATTGGCTTAATGATACATCTCGGCGCAACATTAAATTTTCACGTTTTAGCAGCCGTTGCTCAATACAGCGGTCAACCGCCTTCATCATCTGTTCGAGATGGAATGGCTTCATAATAAAATCCGACGCCCCAGCTCGCAGTGCGCGTATCGCCACGTCCATGTCGGCATAACCGGTCATGAAGATGATATCCGAACGCTGTTCTTGCTCATTGAGCGCTTCATGCCAGTCAATGCCTGCGCGCCCTGGTAAGCGAATATCAACAATCAATAAATCAAAATGACAGCGTAAACGCAGTTGCTCCGCCTCTTCCACACTGCAGGCGGTTTCAACCAATGCGAACTTTTTAGCCAATGCTTTTTTTAAAAAACTGCGCATCCCTGGCTCGTCATCAACAATCAGTACCGATACTGCTGGAGGAATTGGTTTCATCGTATTCAGTCTCTCGCTCATGCTATCTAAATAGGACATTTTGACTCGTTATTTGTAAAGTCTATCACCTCACTGCGGGAAATTAGTCACTATGAACCAACGATCCGTGATGCTGAGACATATTGTCTGTCGTTTTATAGTCAGCATGGGATCAGGCTCACACTTAAACTATAGCTGTGATAAGAAATTAGCATTTGCATAAATGGCATTAAACTTGCTGAACTTCTATTTAGTGACTTCACAAAAGATGAACGCGCTATTTCATTCACATTGCCAAGGAATAAAAATGTTAAATAGAACACCTATAGTTGGCCTTGCTTTCATGATGGCTTGCTTTCTCGCGATATCAGCACAAGCAAGTGAAGTGGTAAAACTGGCCACCACCACCAGCACTGAAAACTCCGGTTTACTGGATCACCTCTTACCTAAATTTGAAGCCGAAACAGGCTATCAAGTACAAGTGATTGCAACTGGAACAGGTAAAGCGCTTAAACTTGCTCGCCAAGGTGATGTGGATGTGGTGATGACGCATGCTCCCGCAGCTGAAGCTAAATTTGTGGATGAAGGTTTTGGCCGACTTCCTCGCGCTATCATGGAAAATGACTTCGTCATTTTAGGTCCAAAGGACGATCCGGCGCACATTCGATCAAGCCGCTCGGCAGAAGAAGCCTTTAGTAAAATCGCAGCATCGAATACGCCTTTTGTGTCCCGTGGCGATAACTCTGGCACGCACATGAAAGCACTCACAATTTGGAAAAATGCCGATGTTAAACCAAACTTCTCAGGTTATACCTCTGTCGGTCAGGGCATGGGAAAAACCCTCTTGATGGCAAATGAACTGCAAGCTTATACGCTGTCAGATCGTGGAACCTTTGTTGCTTACTCAGGCAAGATAGATCTTGGCGTCGACTTTGATGGCGGGCAAGCATTGGCAAACCCTTATCAAATTGTGCTCATTAGCACCGAAAAATACCCAGACTTGAACCACAAAGGAGCTAAAGCATTAAGTGATTGGCTCACAAGCCCGCAAGCACAAACCATGATCAACCATTACAAGGTGGCAGGCGAACAATTATTTAAGGCGACCTATCGCAAATGAATGAAGGCGCTCAGGCCCTTATGCAGCAGGCTTTGAGCCTGCTGTTGTCATTAGACCCTGATACTTGGTCGATTATACTCGTGTCTTTTTCGGTGTCTTTTACTGCATTAGCGATCACTTTTCTCCCTTCTATGGTGTTGGGATTCGTGCTCGCTTTTACACAATTTCGTGGCCGCTGGCTTATCACAAACCTTATTCACACACTGCAGTCAGTACCAACAGTGGTGATTGGTTTGTTTGCTTATCTACTATTAACGCGCATGGGACCGCTTGGCGATCTTAAATGGTTATTTACTCAACAAGGCATGATTTTAGGGCAAATGATGATTTGCGCACCGGTCTTAGTGGCCATGAGTCAGGCTGCATTTACCAGTGTCGATCGGCGCGCATGGGAAACCGCACGTACACTTGGCGCACCTTGGTATAACGCGATCTGGAGTGTATGCCGTGAGCTTAAAGTGCCTTTATTGCTGGCAATTGTGGCCGCATTTAGCCGTATTTTAACCGAGGTCGGTTGTTCCATGATGGTCGGAGGCAATATTGCTGGTGTCACCCGAAATATCCCAACCGCTATCGCCTTAGAAACCAACAAAGGTGACTTTGCGCAGGCCATTGCACTTGGCTTGGTTTTACTTGTATTAGCACTCGCCTTAAACTTAGTTTTAGGCTGTTTAAGAGGCAAAGCAGAGCCGAGGAGTCATTAAGCAGTATGACTAACATCATTGCACAAAATCTGACCATGAAGTTTGATGCTAAACCCTTGTTTAGCGTGGCAGAACTCGTATTTTCACAGCACCAAGTTACTCACTTACAAGGTAGCAATGGCTGCGGAAAAACCACATTAATGAAGCTGTTGGCTGGATTAGTCAAACCCACTCAAGGTCATATTCGAGCCGTGGACCACAGCGCAGCTTGGTGGCGTGGCAATAGTCTGGTTAATAAAGCGCTGTATTTACACCAGCACCCTTACCTTTTTGATGGTAACGTGCTTTACAACTTAACTTATGCGCATGGCTATCGTCAGCACGATAAAGCTAAGCTTGACTCTCGCACTGAGCAAGCCATAGACATGGCGCAACTGGCTCACTTGTTGTCCCAACCTGCATCCAGTTTATCCGGCGGTGAGCGACAACGACTTGCCATCGCTCGCGCTTGGATAATACAACCTAAACTGCTCATGCTCGATGAGCCTACATCGAATATGGATCAGCATTCACAGCAGCTAGTGTTTCGCATGATTAAAGCGCTTAAACAGCAAGCCACAGGGATCCTCATCAGCAGTCATCAATCGTGTATGCTTACACAGCTATGTGATTACGCTTGGTTAATTAACAACAACACGATTACGTGCCGCGCCCTAACACCAAAGACACCAACCTTAGCAATGCCGATCCCGGGGCAATCTAAAGTGGCTGCATTGAGCAGGCACTTAATGGACTTTAATCACAGATGCATTGCGCAAAACTGATCTAACGCGCTCAGCAGAGCCTGCGTGATCTAAGCCGAACAACAGGAAAATGTGATGACAATAATTGATGCAGTGATCCTTGCCGGTGGCATGGCAAGACGGATGGGTGGTAATGACAAAGGCTTAGTTGAATTAGACGGCCAATTTATGATTAAACACACCATCGACAGAATAAAACCTCAAGTTAAGACGATCCTGATCAACGCAAACCGTAATCAAAAGATATATTCTGAGTTCGGCTTTAACGTCGTGAGCGATCAACATAGTGGTTACCTAGGGCCGCTAGCTGGCATGATCACCGCTTTGAGCCACACACAAGCTGATTACTTACTCGTTGTACCTTGCGACTGCCCATTATTACCTAATGATCTAGTCAGCAAAATGCTGGCGCAGTTAACCGCGGAAGGTGCAGAGCTTGCAGTTGCAAGCGATGGTCAACGCGAACAACCCGTAGTGATGCTATTAACGCCGAGTTTACGGGCATCAATGAAAGCATTTTTAGAGGCTGGCGAACGCAAAATTGATTATTGGTACGCCAAGCACAATTACGTAGTGACTGATTTTAGTGATCAGCCCAATGCCTTTATTAACGTCAATACGCCAGAGCAAAAGCAGCAACTAAACCAAGTCATCATGACCAAAAAGCATGAATCGAGGTAGAAATGAGCATACCTTTTACTAATCCGTTACCTATTGCTGTTCTCGGATTTTGCGCTTACAGCGGCACAGGCAAAACCACTTTACTCACGCAGTTGATCCCAGAGCTTAACCGCCGTGGCATTCGTCTTGCGGTGATCAAGCATGCTCACCATAACTTTGATGTCGATATTCCAGGTAAAGACAGTTATGAGATGCGTAAAGCAGGCGCAACACAAATGCTGGTCGCCTCTCATGTGCGCTGGGCATTAATGACAGAAGATGCACGAGACTCCGATCCAGAGCTGCCACACCTGTTGGAGCAAATCGACGCAAGCAAAGTCGACATCGTCTTAGTCGAAGGCTTTAAAAAGCTCGCACTGCCAAAAATTGAATTGCACCGCGCCGCGCATGGTAAACCGTTCATCCATACTCATGATGACAACATTCAAGCGGTTGCTTGTTGCGATGATACCCAGTTGCCTGCCGATCTAAAACGTTTAGACATTAATAATGTGCCGCAGATAGCCGATTATGTCTGTGATTACATTGCCAACTGGAAGCCATGCCGTATCGACCTACCAATGGCGCCAAGTTGTGGCTGCGAACTCGACAACAGCGCCACGCTATCAGTACGCCAAGGGATTGATAACATTCTCTCTTACGTTAAGCCAATCACACAGACAGACACCGTAACACTCGATAAGCTAGAAAATAGAGTGCTCGCAAGTGAGGCGATCTCACCGGTTAACGTGCCGCAGCACACCAACTCAGCGATGGACGGCTACGCCTTTACACTCGCAGCAGGCGGCCAAGCTTATCAAATAGTTGGCGAAGTCATGGCAGGCCACGCTTACGCTGGCACCATTCAAGCCGGTGAAGCCGTCCGCATTATGACCGGCGCGCCAATCCCTACAGGCGCAGATACCGTGCAATTGCGCGAATTGGCTAACGAGCAAGATGGCCAAGTGAGCTTTGACGGCAAGATGACTGTCGCTCAACACATTAGGCAAGCAGGTGAAGACATCACCCAAGGCGAAAGCGCGCTTGCTGCCCATACTCGGCTGCACGCTGCAGAGCAAGGGCTACTCGCCTCATTAGGTTTTGGTCAGCTCCCCGTCTTTAAACGTCCAACTGTTGCCGTGTTTTCCACCGGCGATGAAGTTTGTCAACCGGGTGAACCATTACAACCAAATTGTATTTTTGACTCCAATCGCTACACCATCAAGTCGATGGCGAGAAAACTCGGTTGTGATGTGATTGATCTAGGCATTATTCAAGACTGTGAAGCTGCGCTAGCGGATGCACTGAAAAGCGCCGCCAAACAAGCTGACATCGTGATCAGTTCAGGTGGTGTATCGGTCGGCGATGCTGATTACATCAAAACGGTACTCGAGCAGGTTGGCCAGATTAATTTTTGGCGGATTAACATGCGTCCGGGTCGCCCACTGGCTTTTGGTCAAATCGATAACAGCTTATTTTTCGGCTTGCCGGGGAACCCCGTTGCAGTGATGGTGTCGTTCCTGCAATTTGTACAACCCGCCATTCGCAAGCTTGCCGGCGAGCACAACTGGGCACCGACTATGGTGCCAGCAATCACAGATAAACCACTGCGCAGCCGAATCGGCCGGACAGAATTTATGCGCGGGATCTACCATCTTGCCGCTGATGGTAAAATCCATGTCACCACAACCGGTGCCCAAGGCTCTGGGATGCTTAGCCCTATGGTAAAGGGGAACTGTCTCATCGTGATCGGTGAAAAAGAAGAGCAGTTACAGCCAGGCCATACGGTTTATATTCAACCTTTTGCAGATCTTTTATGAAGACTATATAGGTAAGCCATATGAGTTTGATCGTTGATAACTTTGGCCGCACCGTCGAATACTTACGACTGTCGGTCACCGACCGCTGTGATTTTCGCTGTGTTTACTGCATGAGTGAAGACCCCCAATTTTTAAGCAAAGAGCATGTACTTAGCCTTGAAGAACTGGCATGGGTTGGTCAAGCCTTTACCGAATTAGGCGTCAAAAAAATCCGCCTAACCGGCGGCGAGCCACTTGTACGTACCGACTGCGATCAACTCGTCAAACTACTCGGCAAACTTCCAGGGCTTGAAGAGCTGTCGATGACCACCAACGGCTCACGTCTCACCCGTTTCGCCCAAGAAATGCATGATTCAGGACTACATCGACTCAATATCAGCTTAGATACCCTAAAGCCAAGCCTATTCACCAGTCTTACCCGTAACGGTAAAGTCGAGCGCGTTATTGCCGGCATCGATGCCGCTCGCGCCGCGGGTTTTAAGAAGATCAAAATTAATGCCGTGATACTGCGTGGCCAAAATGACGATGAAGTCCTTGATCTCATCGAGTTTTGCCGTCATCGCCAACTTGATATCACCTTCATCGAGGAAATGCCCTTAGGCGTTATCGATGAACGTAAGCGTAGCCGTCATTGTAGCGGTGATGAAGTAAAAGCCATCATCAGTGAGCGTTACCCGTTAACGCTATCAGATAGACGCACCGGTGGCCCAGCGCGCTACTATACGATCCCAGGCAGTGATATTCATGTTGGCTTTATCTCGCCCCACAGTCATAATTTTTGCCATGAATGTAACCGTGTCCGCGTGACCGTTGAAGGTCGTTTACTGTTATGTCTGGGCAATGAGAACTCCGTTGATCTAAAGGCGATTGTGCGTCAGTTCCCTGGGGATATCGACACACTCAAAACGGCGATTTTAGAAGCCATCACACGTAAGCCAAAAGAACATCAGTTCGATCCTAACGGCGAAGCACAGATCTTACGCTTTATGAATGCCACAGGTGGATAAGTGCTCATTGTAATTTAAGCTGTTAGGGTCGCATTCTAGTCTAACGAATCTTGATATCTTGATTATGAAAACGTGGGCTAAGCCTACAAAACGCCGCCTCAGCAAGCCACATAGGCGACATAAAATGCCCTTTAAAAACGCCTGTCACAGTGCCAACCCATGTGTTTAGCGTATTATTTCGTTACAGATAAGATCATATCAACGGGAATGAATCACACTTCAAGCGGGTCTATTAATGACCCTCACATCACCGTTGGTTTAACATGAATATTAACAATGTAATTAACTGTTTACTCGTTGGAATTGTGGCAAGTATTGCCTTTATTTGGATTCAGCCCTTGTTTGGTATGCTCACGTTAACCTCAAGGCATGCTGCCGCCTATATCGAATTCGGAGGTTACAGTGATGCTATCGCAACCACTTTATCGTGGGTAGTACATGTGAGTGTGTCAATATTCTACACACTGCTTTCGCTATTGATCTATAACCTCAACCACTCTCACTTAACTAACTTTGTACAGATAGTCCTCTTTGGTTGGCTAACAACACTCTTTGCCACGCCTGCTAACGAGTGGGTGGTAAAACTCATCACAACAGGGCAACTACCTGTAGTCAGTTCTTTATCAGCGCTGAACACTCACGTTGGGCCTAAACTGTGGTTACATATTCTATTTTTCACACTTGTTATTGCTGGCATATCTTTCATGAAAAAATGGCAGCGCACCAGTATTGAGCCACTACGCACTTGAGCTTACATCTGTATGTTACGCTGTTTAAGAAGCGAGCAGGTGTCCTCTGCAGGTAAATATTGGTCATTGACTTGGGCTGCAAAGCTGTAGAAGGCCATTAATCCCCCGCATTTAGGCGGGATTATTGTCATTATTTAATGGCGCTTTACCAGTTTTTACCGATAAATAAGAAGACGGTTTTTTCACCGTCATCAGAAGCGCCAAAACCTAGGGCGGCCGGACCGACTCCGGTATCAATGCCAAGAAAGAGGCTGCCAGAGTAAATTAAGTCACTGAGAGACACGTTGTCTTTTTGTGTCCATACATTTCCCGCTTCTAAACTGGTGCCTAAATAAAGCGGGTATTCTGTCATCCCTAATACATCACGGCCGAGATCATATTGGTACACAAATGCACCAAACACTTTATGTGAGCCATAAAGTGCATTTTTGTGGTAACCAGAAAGATTTAAAAAGCCACCTAACTCTGAAACATTCACGGTAAATGTACCGTCTTTATCGACTGTTGCTAAAGAGGCAATCCCGACAAGGGCGTGATTACCAAAACCCAGTGCGCCTCGCCAGTCCGCTTCGTATTGTATCGAAAAACTTGACGCGTTAGGATCATCAACCGCCTGATCCAATTCATACTTCTCTTTTCGAAAGAAAACATTAAAGGTAAATCGGTTTCCCGAAGTCGGAAAGCTTATGCTGTTTAAATCATCATAGGCGAATTTAAAGTAACCACCGTAACCTGAATAATCAACGCCGCCTAAACCCCAGAAGTCATTTTTAAGCTCGCCTATTTCACCCACTAGACCCAACTCAATCATGCCATTATGGGTGTAATTAATCCCAACGCCGATCTCGGTATGATATGAGGTTTGCTTTAATTCAAAGACGCGGCTGTTGTTTTCAAAAAATGCCCAATCTTTAAGTTCATACTCAAATTGTGCCCGGCTAAAATAGGTTTGATCTTTTGATAGTGGCTGGTAAAACTCTGAGCCCAGTAGTTTATCGAAACCCAACGAGATCTCATTACGCCACTCGCCTCCATTTTCGGTCACGTTAGTCATTGCGTAAGCAAAATCTAGCGATACGACTGAATCGAGGCTGAAGTCATCTTCCCAGCTAAAACCTAAATCAAAATAATTTGGCCCCCATGATTTGGCCTTTGTGGTTACGGTAAGGACGCGCCCTGCGTCTGTATCAGTAAATTCGGCGTCAACTCGCTCAAATTTATCTAATGCATAAACTCGTTTTATTCCAGCTTCTAGCGAGGCGGTTGTCACAGGCTCACCGGGGGTTAACGCTAAACTCTCGGCCAGCAATTTTTCACTCACATTAGAGTGATTGTCATACACAACCTTCACCAGTGGTCGCTTTATTTCACTGCTCCATTGGCTGCTTTTTTGCTTTTTTGCCACTAAATATTGGCGAAAATCGGAGCGACTCACTGCAAGCTTATCTAAATGAGCCGATTTTTCTCTGGCGGCGATTTCGCCTAGCGGTAGTGCAATGGGCATGATGCTAAAATCTGTGGTGCTTAGATCATCAATTTTTGGGCGGATTAAAATATCGTTAGCGTCTAACAGTGCTTTTTGTTTTTTGGAACTGGCGTTTGTTAATATTGTCGATAATTGATTAAGCACTGCAATACTACTGTCCAATTGGGCTGCGCCGACTAAGGGCGAGCCGATATCAACCGCAATGACAATATCTGCGCCCATTTGTTTGACGATATCAATGGGCATGTTGTTGGCAATGCCGCCATCGACTAGTAAGCGCCCGTCTATCACCGCTGGTTGTAACGCGCCAGGCACTGAGGCTGAGGCTTGCATGGCTGCAACAATACTGCCGCTGTCTAACACAACGGCTTCTCCTGTTGTTAAATCTGTGGCGACGGCTCGAAAAGGAATAGAGAGGTCGTCAAAACTCCCAAGCTGCTCAATAAGATTGGTGGAGCTACGCAGCAGTTGTGACATACTTTGGCCACGTAACAAACCTCGTGGCAGTTTAACTTCATCATCGCTGTACCCTATATTGATGGGGATGTTGTACTTGTCTCTGGTTTCTTTATCTTTAAAGCTGAGCGACTGCCTTGGAATTGTATCTGAATAGCCTTTTTCCCAGTCGGTATTCATCATGATGGCTTCGATTTCCGCCGCGCTATAGCCTAGCGCATACATTCCACCAACATAGGCACCAATGCTGGTTCCTGCAATGTAATCGATTGGAATATTTTTACCTTCAAGTACCTTGAGTACGCCAACATGTGCTGCACCTTTTGCGCCGCCACCACTGAGTGCTAATCCTATTTTTGGTCTTTCAGTTGCATTGATATCCAATGGCGACAATAACAAAAAACAAAAGGCGATAACGCAATGCTTCATAATGACTTACTCTATTCTCTTGCTGATATTTTAACCTAAGTTATTTCGTTAGCTTGTGCAAGTTTCGGCGACTAACAAAGCGGGAGCGCTAGCAGGTAAGCCCGCATGGTTTTTGGCTGCGATATAAGCCTCTAGTGCGGGCGCAGCTATCGGTTTAGAGAAGTAATAGCCTTGAATAACGTAGCAACCGCGACTCACGATTTGATCAAGCTGGGCGTCGGTTTCTACTCCTTCGGCGACCACATCCAACTTTAAGTTTCTCGCCAACTCAATAATACTACTTGCGATGGCTTGGTCGGCTTTGTTTGTCGCAATATCAATCAAGAAGGAACGATCGATTTTTAAGGTATTGACTTCAAAATGACGTAAATAAGCCAGTGACGAGTAACCCGTGCCAAAGTCATCAATCGCGACATTCACTCCCAATAATTTAAGCTTTTTAAGGTGATGTTTAGCAACATCGAGTTCTTTCATTAATACGCCTTCGGTGATCTCCAGCGATAAATATTGACTCGCCATGCCGCTCGCAGCGAGGCATGACTCAACCTCCTCAATAAAATCGGGCTGACGAAAATGCAAAGTGGAAATATTCACCGATATTTCAAAAGGCTCAGCCAGCGTTTTACTCCAGTGCGCACCGTAGCGACATGCTTCACGCATCACCCAGCGATCAATATCCACAATTAAGCCACAAGCTTCTGCCACTTTAATAAAGATATCAGTACGTACATAGCCATCTTGCGGGTGATGCCAGCGCAATAACGCCTCAACTCCTACCAGTTTGTTGCCTTCTTGTATGTTGATTTTGGGCTGAAAGTGTAACTCTAACTCCTCTTTTTCTATGGCTTTACGTAAGTCTGCTTCCAGTCTTAAATGGTAAAGTGCCTCCTCATTACGATCTTGTGAGTAATATTTGAAGTTACCTTTCCCTTCATCTTTAGCGTGATACATGGCCAAATCGGCATTTTTGATTAAGCTTTCTGATTGCTTAGCATCTTCAGGCCATAAGCTTACACCGATACTGGTTGAGATATAGAACTCTCGACCAAACAGCGAAAATGGCTTTGCAATACTGGCAAGCAGTTGCTCACACAGTAAGTTAATGCTGTCTACATTGATTTGATTACGCAGCAAAATAACAAATTCATCACCGCCAAACCGGCACAATACATTGCCGGGTGTGATCAGTGCCTGCAGTCGTTTAGACGCCTCTACCAATAAGGCATCTCCCATACTGTGGCCGTAGGAGTCATTCACATGTTTAAAGCGATCGAGATCTAAAAAGAGTAACGCGAGTTTTCCGTTGTCTTTTTCTGCTTGGTAAATCGACTGTGATAACTTACTGGCAAATAAGGAGCGGTTAGGTAAAGCGGTCAACACGTCATAATTGGCTAGGCGGCGTAAATCGGCTTCGGTTTGCTTACGTGCGCTGATGTCTGAAAACACCACTACGTAATGGGTCGCTTCACCGTTGACATTTAAAATAGATGAAACATTCAACCACACTGCACATTGCTGGTCATCGGCACATGCGACGTTACATTCCCCCGTCCAATTTAAACCATGCTGCAATAGATCTGCGATATGAATAACCGTCTCTTGTTGAATCAGGACTTCAGAAAAAGCGCGCCCCATTAACTTATCTGCAGAGCATGCTAAGATCTGTTGCGCTGCCTTATTGGTCACTTGGATCCGCTCGTCTTTATCATAAATAAGCACGGCTTCGGATGTGTTTTCAAATGCTTGAGCAAGTAAATACACATCGTCTTTTAACTGACGCTGCTCAGTAATATCGGTATAAGTACCGGCGACTTGTTCTATCTCTCCATTAAATCGATGACGCTTTACTGGTCGGCCTAATACTCTCAACCAACCGACGCTGTTGTCTTTACGAATATAGCGATACTCAACCTCAAAACGCTCAGTGCGCTCTTCAAGCATATCCTTCCAAGCTGACAACACACCATTACTGTCATCTTCGAAATAGCATAAATCAGCCAATGTGACCCCAACTTCGTTATCGGCTGAACTGAAGATCCTACTCGCATTTTCAAACTTAAAAGCAAAGGTTTTACGTTGCCATTCCCATAAATCTGAGTCACTGCCTTTTAATGCTTGCTTGAGACGCTCTTCACTGTTTTTTAGCGCTGAATTAATGCCTTTAAAAGCGATAATTTGCCGTTGTCGAATAAATAAGATGATCAGCCCTAAAAGAAAAACACCAAGCAGAATAACACTTCTAAACCACAGGGTTTGCCACCAGAAAACCTCAACCTGAAACTTAAAAATAAAGGGCTCAGTAGACCACACACCATTTTGTAAACTAATGACTTCTAAAGTGTATATCCCAGCCTCTAAGCCGGATATGTTCAGTTGTGCTTGCCCATCAAGGTGAAGAAAGCTGCTATTACTGCCATCACGTAAATTGGGCGCTTGTAAACGATACCTCAACTGCAATGGCTTATTACTTAAGTAGTTCGTACGAGCCAACTGAAAGCTAATCAGCTGCGCGCCAGGCAATATGCGTGGCTGGCCATGTGGCAGCAGGCTTATCTCACTGTGAGTGTCAAAGAATACTTCCATAGACTCTAACTGAACCGTGTCGTTCGCGACTCGGTTAGTTAACTTTGTGGCGTCAAGCAACATCGCGCCATCTGGCGTGCCGACATAAAGGCCATCTTTTGTCACATTCGATGCGCCTTCATTGAGTTCATCACTTATCAAGCCGTCTTCAGGCCCCAAGGTCACGACTTCGCCTGTAAGTTTATTAAAACGAATTAAGCTTCGCGGGCAACCAATGAGCTGATACTGTTCAAATTGCTCAAAGAAATACACATTACTGCAATTCACTCGCCAAGTTTCAGTTAACGATTGAAACACTTTAGTGTGAGTATTGTATTCAATCACACCATGATCTTTTAAACCAAACCATAAGACTCCCGGTTTGATCTCGCTAATCATATTGATTGAATCCACCCCAAATTGAGCTATTAACTGGTCGGTTAATGAATGAAAATTGTTCTGCTTATCTAAATACCCGAGTAAATTATCACCACCAATCCATAAATTCTGCGCATGATCCCGACTCACACGACTTACCCTTTGAAGCAGGCCCTTCGTTTTACTTTGAGCCAGTGTGATAGGTTGCGGTGCCGATAAACCAGGCTCCCAGAAAAATAAGCCGTGACTGGTAGCAAACCAGATCCGCCCAGGCTGCAAAGGGTCGAAATAACTATGGAAGATATACTGATGCTCTAGGCTATCTGTTCCTCCCATCCAGTCAGCAAATGTTTGGCTTTCAAACGTATGTTTGTTGACTACCGAAAGTCCATTGGAGCTAGACAGTAAAATATGTGCGTCATCAAGTGCATCTATTTGATAAATGCTATCGTTAACATCAATATTTTGGGGAACAATAAGGTAAGCGTGCAGCGTTCGCTTATCGATAAGCGATAAACCTGTATCGGTGCCTAACCATACTCCTGCGCTGTCGGTGTAAATAGACCAAACGGCTTCGTCAGCCATATTGTAAGGGGCGTCTTCGCTAAATTGCTCAAGTACGAAATCTGGAGTATCGGCTAAAACCGCCACCCCATTTCCTGAACCTGCGATCCAAATCAGACCCATATCATCAATCGCGAGATCTTTAACATAGTCAATATTCGATTTTTTCTGTACTTCGTGGCCATAGGGTTTGGCTTCCATGCTGTCTGGTCGCCACTTTAATAGCCCTGTTCGGCTCACTAACCATAAAAAACCATGACTATCTTCTGTTATATGGCTGATGCTGTAAGGTAGCTGAGTGACCTGATCAATAGAGAGGCTATCGAGGGCTAATTCAAATAATCCTTCGCGAGAGCTTATCCAAACGCGATTATTTGAATCACTAAATACTTTTGCGATGCGACCATGTCTGTCTTGCCAAACAATCTTCGCAAGTCGAACACCTGAGATGTCTCTGATCTCAATGTGATTTTGGGTTGCCACTACAATGCGATTGTCCGCAATGGCTGCCATTGCTACCCAAGGGTGATCTGGGCGACGGGTTAAAAAATTAACACGCTCTAACGACATTGCAGAGTAGTTAAAGTGCAGTAACTCTCCTTCTGTTGTCAGGAGTACGCGGTGGCCATTTTCAGCTTCAACTTCAGCCACAACCCCTAGACCATCATATTCAGGAAAAAGGTCTTCACTACCAAATAATGTAAAAGTATTGCTGTAAATATCATATAGATAGATATGGTAAACACTACTGACCAGCAAATGACGCTTACTCAGTGGCAATACCACTTTAATGAAATCATCGTTCAGCTTGCGCTCTACACCAATCCGATCCACACGCCTGATCTTGCTACTACTAACGCGATAAAGTCCTTCTTCTGTCGCGAGCCAAGCAAAACCGTGCTCATCAAAGCTAATGTCCCAAACGGTACCATTGATTAGCCCATCGCTAGCAGTAAAAATACGCTGTGTCACACTGCTTGCAAGCACAGGCAATGAGCAGATAGCAAACAGGACAATAACACTAAACCACTTTCTTATAATTGTTATGATCATCGGTCTATTAATTTCCAATTAATTAACCCGAATGTATCACTAAGAAAACCCACAATCACGCTTTGATTGCATTAAGCTATTTATTTTCAGGAATATAGGCATAAAAAAAGCGCTCATATGAGCGCTTTTCTAGGAAGAGGTTTTACTTCTTCTTTTTCTTAGCCTTAGGATTAGGCAAGTCAGTGATTGAACCTTCATAGATCTCAGCAGCAAGACCGACTGATTCATGTAAAGTAGGGTGAGCGTGGATAGTTAGCGCTAAATCTTCAGCGTCACAACCCATTTCAATCGCCAAGCCAATTTCACCCAGCAGCTCACCACCATTAACACCAACAATAGCACCACCAATCACACGATGCGTGTCTTTATCGAAAATAAGCTTAGTCATACCATCAGCGCAGTCAGATGCAATTGCACGGCCACTTGCTGCCCATGGGAAAGTCGCAGTTTCGTAAGCAACACCTTGCTCTTTTGCTTCTTTCTCTGTGAGACCTACCCAAGCAACTTCTGGATCCGTGTAGGCAATCGATGGGATCACTTTAGGGTCGAAGTAATGCTTAAGGCCAGAAATGACTTCTGCGGCAACGTGACCTTCGTGCACACCTTTGTGCGCAAGCATAGGTTGACCAACGATGTCACCAATTGCATAGATGTTTGGTACGTTAGTACGCATTTGCTTATCAACATTGATGAACCCACGCTCATCAACATTCACACCCGCTTTCTCAGCGTCTAAGCCTTTACCGTTTGGAATACGGCCAATAGCAACCAATACAGCATCGTAACGAATTGGCTCGGCAGGGGCTTTTTTGCCTTCCATAGTGACGTAGATACCGTCTTCTTTGGCTTCAACTGCAGTCACTTTGGTTTGAAGCATCAAGTTAAATTTCTTCTTGATCTTCTTGGTGTAAACGCGAACAACGTCTTTATCAGCTGCCGGGATCACTTGATCGAACATTTCAACGACGTCGATATCGCTACCAAGTGAAGAGTACACAGTCCCCATTTCTAGGCCAATAATACCACCGCCCATCACCAACAGTTTACCCGGCACTTCTTTAAGCTCTAGGGCGTCAGTAGAGTCCCACACTCGTGGATCTTCGTGCGGAATAAAAGGTAATTGAATCGGACGAGAACCGGCTGCGATAATAGCTTGTTCAAAATGAACAACTTTAACGCCGTCTTCACCTTGCACTTCTAGTGTATTAGGCCCTGTGAACTTACCTAGACCATTAACCACGTCAACTTTACGCATTTTAGACATGCCGCCTAATCCGCTGGTTAATTGGCCGATAACAGATTTCTTGTATTCACGCAGCTTATCAAGATCAATCTGTGGTTCGCCAAATACAACCCCGTGATTAGACACCATTTTGGCCTCTTCAATCACTTTAGAAACATGAAGCAAAGCTTTAGAAGGGATACAACCAACATTTAGACATACACCACCGAGTGTACTGAAACGCTCAACAATGACAGTGTCTAAACCTAAATCCGCAGCACGGAATGCAGCTGAGTAGCCAGCAGGGCCAGCGCCTAATACAACTACCTGAGTGTTAATTTCGTTACTCATGTTTTCCTCTATTCTTTTTATGTCGCTGCTGACGCTAACTTCACTATAAGTAGCTGTGCAACGAGAAACTGTGGCCAAATCTTGTAAGGTGGCCGCATTTTAACCTGTGTTTGATACTGATCACAATCCTAGAAACGCTTAATCTTACTGATGTTTATTAATAGTCACAACTAAGCGAATTAGCGCAGTGATTTAAAAAATAGGCTGCTTGAATCAAGCAGCCTATTTAGCCTAAAGCACTAAAGTACGAATGTCTGATAAACAGCTATTTAAGTACGTAATAAAGCGTGCACCATCAGCACCGTCAATCACGCGGTGATCATACGACAGCGACAGTGGCAGCATTAAGCGCGGTTCAAATTCTTTACCGTTCCATACGGGTTTCATGTCTGACTTAGAGACGCCAAGAATGGCCACTTCAGGAGCATTAACGATAGGGGTAAATGCTGTACCACCGATCCCGCCTAGACTAGAAATGGTAAAACAGCCGCCTTGCATATCTGCAGCGGTTAACTTACCGCCACGCGCTTTCTTAGAAACCACTTTTAGTTCATCTGAAAGCTCATGAATGCCTTTCTTGTTGACGTCTTTAAAGACAGGAACAACAAGACCATTTGGCGTGTCTACCGCAATCCCTACATTCACGTATTTTTTCAAAATTAAGCTTTCGCCATCTTCTGACAATGAAGAGTTAAAGGTTGGGAATGCCTCTAGTGCTTTAGCAACCGCCTTCATAATAAAGACTAGCGGTGTGATTTTCATGCCAGATTCTTTCTTCGCTTCAGCCGCATTTTGCGCCTTACGGAAAGCCTCTAATTCTGTAATATCAGCATCATCCCACTGAGTCACATGCGGAATTTTCACCCAGTTACGGTGTAAATTAGCACCAGATATTTTTTGGATGCGTGATAATGGCTTAACTTCGGTTTCGCCAAACTTGCTGAAGTCCACTTTTGGCCATGCCAGCAGATTTAACTCGCCGCCACCTGATGCAGTATTAACATTGCCTGACTCAACTTGCTTAACCGCAGCTTTAACGTAAGTTTGTACGTCTTCTTTAACCACGCGTCCTTTGCGGCCTGTTCCCTTAACCTTCGCCAAATTCACTCCAAGTTCACGCGCCATACGGCGAATGACTGGCGAAGCATGGGCATAAGCAGGGTTTTCCACAAAGTCTTCTTTGGCGTCAGACGTCACCGGAGCCGCTGGCGCTTGGCTAGCAGCAGGAGCTTGCGCTGGCGCTGCTGTCGGTGCAGGCGCAGTCGCGGCGGCGCTACCAGCAACCTCAAAGCTCATAATTAAAGAACCTGTCGAGACTTTATCACCTTGAGCGACTTTAATGTCTAACACTTTACCGGCAAACGGCGCTGGGACTTCCATCGCCGCTTTATCACCTTCAACACTTATCAGTGATTGCTCTTGTGTCACCATGTCGCCAACGTTAACCATGATTTCAGTGATTTCAACTTCATCACCACCAATATCAGGTACGTTAACATCTTGTGCTGAGGGCGCTGATGCCACTGGCGCGGCTGTTGGTGCGGCAGTTGATGTATCAGTGGCAGTAGGCGCTGCACCTGCGACTTCAAACACCATCACTAGGCTACCAGTAGACACTTTGTCACCAACGTTAACTTGCATGCTTTTAAGCACGCCAGCAAAAGGTGCTGGGACTTCCATTGCAGCCTTGTCACCTTCAACACTCATGAGTGATTGCTCTTCAGTGATACTGTCACCAATGCTCACTAAAATGTCAGTGACTTCAACTTCATCATCACCAATATCAGGCACATGTACTTCTTTTAACTCAGCAGCAGCGGCTTGAGCAGGGGCGGCAACTGGCGCAGGCGCAACAGCTGGTGCTGCGTCGG
>JAOIUG010000087.1 GCA_028223395.1 Shewanella sp. | reverse complement strand
GTGTTGGAGGCAGTGTTTATACTGTCAATAATTGTGGACGCCCATAAGCTTTGCGGTAAATGACACTGGCAATGAAATATTATTAGCTATGCCTGTCTATGTGTTTTGTAAAGCCAAAGCTGTTAGCCGAGAAGAATGGGGCAAACAGCGGCGTGAGTATTTGAGCAATAGCCTGTTGTACCACCCGGTCAATGACGTTAGGGCTCCCCAATTTACGTTTACCACCATCGGGTTTATCGATCTCCACGCGTCTGACCGCTGAGGGTTGATACTCAGCTAGTTCTGATTGAGTTTTACACCGTTGCCAGCCGCCTTGTTGCATCCAAAGTGGGAAGGCATCTATGGTCATGCCATCGATACCTGCCGCGCCTTTATTGGCTTTAACTTGACGCCAAGTTTGACAAAACTCCTCCATTTTCTAAATGTTCACTCCTTCACTATACCCCAACCATTACGATGGGCGTTGGGCTACTATGCCGTCTGCTGACTTCTCCTTAATCACATGCCTAATTACCCCGTCATGCGCTATCGGTTTCCATCTGGTTCGCTCTTTTCAGTCGATGACACTGAAAAGCCAAGGCACTTGTAGACCAGAGCCTAACTGGTTAATGACCGATCGCGTGTTAAACAGATCGCCCCAGTTAAGAACATGAACTTTCTTTGCACTGCTGCATCATTTACGGTGGCCATTAGATCACGTGATTTCGTCGTCTTGTACCCTTGCTTCGCAGGGCTGACCCTGCCAACTCATCTCTAGCCTACGCCTCATATGATGTTCTTGTTCATCAGCTCGCCTTCTTTCCTGTAAAGATGTGCTAGTGGCTTCCTTCAGACCGAACCTCGCGGATAAGCCCTTGCCATTCACGAGCAGTTAACGTTTAATAACAGCACGTTATTTAACGGTGACCTTCCTACAGAGGACTTTCACCTCATTAGTTCATGCCCATGCTGGGCGTACACAAGTAAGTGCAGCGGAACCACAAAGCCTGCGGCTTCGCGGTCCGATGACTTAAACGTTAGGCATTTAGGAGCTAAATTCAAGTGTTCAGCATTACCCAAGATATATTACAAAAAACAGAAGCACATTTATTGAATTTACCTGTAGAGAAAAAACTATGGAGCAATATCACTAGATATCTTGTGTTCCCTATAAAATACCTTCTTTGGGGGTTGGGCGATTTTTTTAAACCAGCATCAACTTGGGCACTTATGGCGTTTTCTTTTCTACTAATCGGTTCAATCATTATGAATAAATTAGAAGTCGCTCCAGAATTTCATTTAATATTGATGAACGTATGCGTGTACGCTCCTATGGTCTTAGTTCTTTGTGCTGTTCCTAGCACCTACGTAAATTACGGTGTTAAAGACGTACATATTGAAAATATCACAAAATTTATTGAAGAAAGCGGGCTTGATTCACCTGATAAAATCGAGTTACTAGAAGAAAACTTAGAAAAGCTAAACGAAAGAATTGTTTCTAGGGTATCTTTTTATAAGTGGGTTCTTGGTGCAGCTTGGGCGATCTATGTCGTGACATTTAATTTAGAGATAAAATTATTACCAAAATCTGAAGATATCAATTTCCTTAAAATATTAACGAAAAGTGTTACTACCTTTTGGCTTTCAATGTTTTCTGCTGTGGTAATATTAATTTTTATTACTGGCTATAAACGAGCATCAGAGATGCTAATTAAGAGTATTGAGTTTGCATGTATTCAATCAAAATACTGTATTTTAAAAAATTCCTAACAAACGACTATGGCGTCAATAGCTTATTTTTACCAGTATTTCTCCCCAGGGCGGGATCGCACTTTGTCAGCGGATATGATCTAATAGTGCCAAACTCATCGCTACGTAATCACTTCCTAGATTCTCATATTAGCCAGGATTTCACGAGGCTCATTGTATGTTTTCGTGCCTTTATTTATAACGGCTGTGATGCTATGGGTAACCTGCTTGTTGGAGCCCTTATCAGCCTTTTCGCACAGCTTATATTTTAGCCAAAAGATGATTAACTATGACTGGCTATATGTTTTTATATCAATACTTTAACTTAATATTTAGCGTTTATCAGCATTTTCTTATCTAGAATCTTTCAAGTTCCAGCTTTAACTAAGCCTCAGCATTGCCTGTCAGCATAAATGTTGCTATGTTACTGATTAACAATGGCTCGCTATATATTTGCCATATTGCGGCGTTAGCCGTTCATCAACAAGGACTGTCACATAATGAAGATTTTTTCGGTAATTTTAATTTTTTTACTTTCGGGCTGCTCTATAAATATCACCCCTGACACATTTATTTATCAAGACAAAAAAGTAGAAACTCATTTAGATTTAAAGCATATAAAATCAAAAATGACTCATGATCATGCATCATTTGATTTGTCTGAACTAGCAATTGAAACAAAGGCAGGTGTGGTTCTTAAAGGTATAAAACTCTCGCATAAAGATGCGCTTATAAATATCATATTTTTTGGTGGGAGTGGCATGAAAATCAGCAGTTCATTTGGTATCTTGGACCAATTTTCTAAATTACCAGCAAATGTCATTTGGTTTGATTATCGTGGAGCTGGAGTTAGTGAAAAAAAAGGTCTGTTAAAAGTTAAAGATTTACAAACTGATAGTTTAAATGTATTTGATTACTCTAAGATTAACTTACCTGAAAATATCCCTACTGTGATTCATGGAATATCAATGGGCTCTGTACTCGCAAGCTACGTTGCTACTGAGCGAAATATTGATGCACTAATCCTTGATAGTTCTGTTAGCTCTATACCTAAATTAGTAGAAAATTTAACACCTGGTTGGTCAAAGCTTTTTTCAACAGTCACTGTCTCACCTGAATTAGCAATAGTAGACAATACTCAAATTATTAAGAATTATAGCAGCCCTTTGTTGGTACTCGTTGCTAAAGATGATTCAATTACACCGGTAGAATTTTCGAAAGAATTATTTGATGCATCAGGTAGCTCCGCAAAAACCTTAGCAGTCATATTAAATTCTGAACATGGAAAACCAATGAAAAAAGAACAAACTATTAAGGCTTATAAAAAATTTATAGCAAAATTAAACTGCTGCAAAAACGGCTAGAAAAATATATAGGCATATGGACGTTCTAGCTAACTCAAGGCAAAGAACATACATAGACAGGCATTGTAAAAAGAGCGACTTTCCTTCAAAATTGAGCCGAGCTTTACTTTCTTTGGTGATGCTTAAATTTTTTGATTATAAGTAGTTAAGTTAGTGTTGGAGGTTGTGTTTATACTGTCAGTAATTGTGGGCACCCATAAGCTTTGCGGTAAATGACACTGGCAATGAAATATTATTAGCTATGCCTGTCTATGTGTTTTGTGTCAAAAACGATAATAAAGCTAAAACACCGTATTGCAAGAAAAAAACTCGTGGCCGTGAAAAGTTAATTCAAACTGTAGGTTGTTACTTTGTTGATGATGAGGAGCCATAATGCGATAATTAACTATAGAGCAGTCATTCTGCTCTTTTCTGATACGAAAATGTGAGTAATAATATGATTGATAGTGATGAAGAGAATGAAATTTGGACAAAATACATTAACCCTGTAGGTGGTGATAAAGATCTAGATTTAGTCTATGCAAAAAAAACTTTTTTTAAGGCATCGAGAAAAAAGATTTTAGCCAGTTTCTCTAATAGTGTGATTAATAGCGCAGATGAACTGAGGTTTATGCCAAATATACTTTTTAATAAGTATTTTCATTTTTTCATTGGTTTCATCATTAGCCAAGAACACGATGAGTTTGATGCAGACGATGTAGCAAGCTGTTTCACTACGCTCTTGAATGAAAAGTTAGATGCAAAGGCTATTGAGAGCAAGGCTCTTCTTAATAGCGCTTCTAATGCAATAAATTTCTTACATGATAATATCGAATTTTATAATACAAATCCTGATATTTACGGTGACCTAGAAAGCAAATTGGATTTGCTGCAAGAAAAATTATTGTCGTATAGAGTTTAGATTCAAGTTGACGTGCTCTATTTTTTAATTAATGACCGCACTGGCGGTCAATTAATTTTTAGTAAAAATTTTCTTTGTCAACTCGGATCGACAACAGCGATGCATTACTTAAAAAAGGAAACCATAGACTTAGACAGGCATTGTAAAAAGAGCGACTTTCCTTCAAAAGTGAGCCGAGCTTTACTTTCTTTGGTGATGCTTTAATTTGTTGATTTTAAGTAGTTAAGTGAGGATTGAAGGTAGTGTTTATACTGTCAATAATTGTGGACACCCATAAGCTTTACGGAAATAACACTGGCAA
>JAOIUG010000091.1 GCA_028223395.1 Shewanella sp. | reverse complement strand
TCTGGTACGTTAATTTCGATTGTCATTTTGTATTACCCTTACGCGTATAGCGGGTTTGTCTTATCGGCATCAATATTGAATTTAGTAATTGCAGCTGCAACCACTGATTTATCAATATCACCACGTTTAGCCAGCTCGTTAAGTGCGGCAACGACAACGTAACCTGCGTTCACTTCAAAGTGACGACGTAGGTTTTCGCGGCTATCTGAACGACCAAAACCATCAGTACCGAGCACCTTAAACGACTCTGAAGGCATAAAGGCGCGCACTTGTTCTGCGTAATTCTTCATGTAGTCGGTGGCGGCAATGGCAGGTTCACTACCCATAACTGTAGTTATGTATGCTTGCTTTTGCTCAGCTTCAGGGTGCAGCATGTTGAAACGCTCCACATCTTGTCCGTCACGAGTTAGCTCGTTAAATGACGTTACTGAGTAAACATCAGAGGCTACGTCGTACTCTTCGCTTAGAATGTGAGCCGCTTTGCGTACTTCATTCATGATAGTACCAGAGCTCATTAGCTGAACCTTGTGGCTACCTGCGTGCGATTCAAGCTTGTAAATACCTTTACGAATACCTTCTTCACTGCCTTCAGGCATGGCTGGCATCGCGTAGTTTTCATTCATCAGTGTCAAGTAGTAGAACACGTTCTCTTGGTCGCCATACATGCGGCGGATCCCGTCTTGCATGATGATCGCTAACTCGTATGCAAATGTTGGATCGTAAGAGATACAGTTTGGAATAGTGTTAGCTTGAACATGGCTGTGACCATCTTCGTGTTGCAAACCTTCGCCATTCAATGTTGTGCGCCCTGCTGTTGCCCCTAATAGGAAACCGCGCGCTTGTTGATCGCCTGCCATCCACGCCATGTCACCAACGCGTTGGAAGCCGAACATTGAGTAGTAGATGTAAAATGGGATCATCGGTAAGTCGTTGGTGCTGTATGACGTTGCCGCAGCAACCCATGATGACATTGCACCTAACTCGTTAATACCTTCTTGTAACACTTGTCCAGACGTCGCTTCTTTGTAGTAAGACACCACACTGCGATCTTCAGGTGTGTACTCTTGGCCTTGTGGGTTATAAATCCCCACTTGACGGAATAAACCTTCCATACCAAAGGTACGAGCTTCATCGGCAATAATCGGTACGATATTTTTACCAATACCTTTATGCTTTAATAAGATATTTAAGGTACGCACAAACGCCATGGTGGTTGAGATCTCACGCTTTTGCTCAATAAGCAGCGTGTTAAATTCATCCACTGCAGGAATAGCGAGCGGTTGAGTGAAGTTAGGCAAACGCTGTGGCGTATAACCATGCAACGCATCACGACGACCATGTAAGTACTTGTACTCTTCAGAGCCTTCCTCGAGGGTGAGGTAAGGCAGTTCAGAGACTTTTTCGTCACTGAGCAAATCTTCTAGACCGAGACGGTTACGTAACTGCAGTACGTGTGTCATGTCCATTTTTTTCACGCCGTGGGCAATGTTTTTGCCTTCAGCAGCGTCGCCCATGCCGTAACCTTTCACTGTTTTAGCTAAGATCACTGTCGGCTTGCCTTTGGTTTGCTCTGCGTTTTTAAATGCTGCGTATAATTTAGACGAGTCATGACCACCACGTTTAAGCGCAAAAATCTCTGCGTCTGTCATGTCTGATACTAATGCTGCAGTCTCTGGATACTTGCCAAAAAAGTGCTCACGTACATACGCGCCATCTTTTGACTTAAATGTCTGATAATCACCATCGATTGTTTCATTCATAAGCTGTAACAGCTTACCAGTGGTATCTTTCGCGATCAGTGAGTCCCAGTTGTTACCCCAAATCACTTTAACCACATTCCAGCCTGCGCCTCTAAATAGGCCTTCAAGCTCTTGAATAATTTTGCCGTTACCCATAACTGGGCCGTCTAGGCGCTGTAAGTTACAGTTGATAAGGAAGCATAGGTTGTCGAGCTCTTCGCGTGAAGCGAATGAAATTGCACCGCGTGATTCAGGCTCGTCCATCTCGCCATCACCTAAAAATGCATATACTCGCTGCGCTGAAGTGTCTTTTAAACCACGGCCGTTTAAGTATTTAAGGAAGCGCGCTTGGTAAATTGCTGACATTGGACCCAGACCCATAGAGACGGTCGGAAATTGCCAAAACTCAGGCATCAATTTTGGGTGCGGGTATGAAGGGATCCCTTTGCCATCGACTTCTTGACGGAAGTTATCTAGCTGCTCAGCAGTGAGGCGACCTTCTAAAAATGCACGAGAATAGATGCCCGGAGAGATATGGCCTTGATAGTAAACCAAGTCACCACCGTCGACGGCATTGGGTGCGCGGAAGAAGTGGTTAAAACACATTTCATAGAACGATGCCGCTGATTGGTAAGAGGCCATGTGTCCGCCAAGATCTAAGTCTTTCTTAGAGGCGCGCAGCACGATCATGATCGCATTCCAACGGATAATTGAACGCAAACGACGCTCAACGGTAGTATTACCAGGATATGCTGGCTCTTGGCTCGTAGGGATGGTGTTGATATAGTTGGTGGTGATCCCAGTTGCCATATCGACGCCGTCTAAACGGGCCTTATCAAGTACTTGTTCCAGTAGGTATTGAGCACGTTCTACACCTTCTTCACGTACAACTGATTCTAGAGCTGACAACCACTCGTTAGTTTCTAGTGGATCGACGTCGTTTAGCATATGTTCAGACATTTTGCAGTCCTTTCCTATACGTAATACCTAAGTAACTAAAGCAGTTCTTAGTGTATTGTGATTTTAAAAATTGAGTGAGGTTAAGCGCAGATTCATTATAGAACTGGCTTATACACTACCCTTTAAACGGCGCAAGCTACGCTGCAACCGGCTATCTTCTTCTCTGACAGACAACATCACCTCTTCAATGTAACTGAGATGTTCATTGGAGGCTTCACGTGCTGCTTCAGGATCACGGCGAACGATCGCAGCGAGCAGAGCTCGTCTATGCTCGTTGGCCATGGTAGAGGCTTCTTCGCGGCGGCTTAAAAGCTCTAAATTCTGTGCCACATTTTTATGCAGTACAGGTGATAAACTTAATACTAGGTGTAGCATAGCCACATTATGTGATGCTTCTGCAACTGCCCGATAAAAACGAACAATGGCGTCAGTTTGATGCTCCACTCCAATTGCGGTTTCGACTTCTAAAATTGTGCGCTTAATGTTTTGCATGTCAGCATCATTACCACGCAGGGCGGCAAAATAGGCCATCATGCCTTCGGTCGCATGTCTAAATTCAAGTAAATCATACTGGCTCTCTGAGTCAGCATGCATGAGTTCGACAATGGGATCAGCCAGGCTTTGCCAGAGCTGCTCTTTAACATAAGTGCCACCACCTTGGCGGCGCGTCAATAAGCCTTTGGCTTCTAGTTTTTGGATTGCTTCACGTAATGAAGGCCGTGAGACTTCAAACTGCAAAGCCAGTTCACGCTCAGGTGGAAGCTTTTGTCCTGGTTGAATACTGCCTTCCAAGATCATGCGTTCCAACTGCTCCATTATGACGTCAGAGATTTTTGGCTGGTTTATTTTACTATAAGCCATGTGGCCTCAGCTCCTATTGTAAATTGGTCTTACCAATTTAATTAACTGGGCGCACTTTATCAAATCACACTTTAGAAGTCTAGCTTGTGATCTAAATCATATCTATGACTGATATGGGAGCATAGCGGATTTTTTTCAGTATGGGGTCAGACCAATGTTCCTGTGCGTGCAATCTTATAAATAATGCCGATAAAAAACAGCATTAAAATAGACACATGCCTGACTTATTAGAGTACAGCTTAGGTATGTTGACCATGCAGCCTCCGCAATACAACCCACATCATATTGGGTGTATTGCGGCCGTGCATTTAGTCACTTTGCGCTTGTCAAAAAGGCTTAACTGACGACGCCAAAAATGGTCAGCAATGACAGCACAGTGATAAGCAGGATAAAATTACGCTTACTTAACTGTAATAACGCAATCGTTGACTGCACACAAATGGGTGCAGACGAAGCTTCTGGCAAGGTTTCGGCCTCAATCACCACTTTCGTTATCACATCTCTTGCAGAGGTGCTGGGGTTCATCGTCACCTGGAGCCAAGCAGAAATTGACTGCCTAAACTGGCCACTGAGCACATAACCAAACGCGAAAATACGGCTCGGTAACCAATCCATCACGCCCAACCAGGTATCCAC
>JAOIUG010000086.1 GCA_028223395.1 Shewanella sp. | reverse complement strand
ATATATGTCTATGAGCTTTCTTGTGGTTATTTACTTTGTTCCATGATTATTCTTTAGAGGCTGATTTTTGAGTTGTTTAGCCACCCAAGTTGCCAAGTCACTTTGCTTAAAGCGCCAAGCGTTACCCACACGAAACCCTGGTAATTCACCACTGGCAGCCAAACGGTAAATAGTGCGCTCATTGACCTTCAGGTATTCAGCCACTTCTTTGATGGTTAACACTTCATCACTCATGACGAACAGACTCTTATTTTGTCGAAAAAATACATTTAAATGCAGTTTATGCTAGTGGTTTGGTATGTCAATGTATTAGGCTTAGTTTTAGATGGAGAGTCTAATGAGGCTTTTACTATTACAAATTTCAGAATAAAAACTGGATAAAGTTACCATTATGGTAAATAATGTGATGAATTTAAGTGCCTATAATGGCCAACCCCCTAAAGAAGTGGGGGATAAAAGAATTTATATTTCGGGCGGTCCGCTGTATCTAGTGGAAGATATTGTGACATTGCTTGATACTGATAAAAACAGCACTATTTTGTGGACTCGGCAGTGTAAAAGCCATGTGCAGCAACTGGCTTATGAGATAGGCGACGTACAACAGCTAATCAAGCAAGCCGTTACTCAAGGGCGTTATTTAAATTCAGAGTGGTGTGCACAAAAACCGACAGGGCCTTGGGCTGCATGCGATAGTTACCGCTTACTTCGTGATGAATGGGTGGACCATGCGCATAAAGAAATGCGCTTTGAATACTATGTAAAATTTGCGATAGGTAAGACGGGCAAGCTTTTGCTGCTGGTGTCTTGCCATTTGTCGCATTAAGGATATGTGATGAAAACTCAAAATTGTCCAATTTGTGAAATGGGGCAGTTAACCAACCACAGTGAGTTGGTTGCTGTAGAGCATTTAGGCCAACAAGGCCATATTGAAAGCCACTATGCTATATGCGATTGTTGCGGCAGTGAACAGGCTGGAACCGCTGAAGCACGCTTTAATAAGCGTGCCATGATTGCTTTTAAAAAGCAGGTACAAGGGTTACTAATAGGCGCAGAAGTTCAAGACCTGCGTAAACGCTGGGGCTTAAATCAATTGGAAGCGGCTAAAGTATTTGGCGGTGGTCCAGTCGCTTTTTCCAAATATGAAGCAAACGATGTGATGCAGTCTGATGCTATGGATAAACTATTAAGATTGTCAGCTGATGTGCCAGGAACTTTAGACAAGTTAATGGCGAATGCTGGGGTTTCACGTAAAACTGCTGCTGGATGGTCAAATTTAACAGTGGTTAACTTTAGAGCTCCTTCTCGTAAAACTATAGTACTTCAATCACATAAACTCGAAACTGAACGCGAGGCACGTTATGCCTAAGGTAAGTAAAAAGTTACAGCAGGCAATAGATAGCTTGGTGATTCACGACGTATATTTAAAATCTAGCCAAGCACACTGTGCCGATGATTTTGATCCTAAGTCGATTGAAGTTGATTCACTATTAATACAACAAATGCATGTAGTACATCGTAGTGAACTTGTTCAAATTGATGGCGATGGCCAGCTTGTGCGTGTTTATATCCGTTTAGGCAATAGATGGGGTAGCCCAACCGAAAGTGATGAACCAGATATTAAAGCCTTTGTTGAAGCTGATTTTATTGCTGAATATCAATTAACTTCTAAACTTGAGCAAGAAGCTATAGATGAATTTGCCTTAAAAAATGCCAGTTATCACGTATGGCCTTATTGGCGTGAGTTACTAAGCTCTCAATCTGAGCGTTTGCGTTTACCAAGAGTTGTATTACCTACCGTCCAATTCGCTAAGGAATAAGAGTCAACGTTAAGGAAAATATTTTCCTTAACGTATTCGCACAAACGTCCAATAAACGTCAAGGCTGAGCATTCAGCCCTTGACGTGCCAATCATTTTTGACACTCATAAGTAGTTTTAAAATCATCCTTTTAAATACAGTTTTCACGCCTCAAATCAACTTACCCGTTCTACAAGTCCCGCGCTTCAATCCTTTCTAATATCCAATCTTGCACTTCACTTTCAACCCAAGCTACAGCCCTTGCGCCTAAATTTACAGGTTTTGGAAAAGTGCCGTCGTCGCTTATCTCGATTTTTATAATCAAGTGTTCATAATAGGCACTCAGCGCTTGTCATCGCCAAGGGTTCGGCCTGTTTCATCACCCCGTAGCCGGTCATTTTTTACTGAGAAAGCCACGCTTTTGGGTTGATGGTTATGGAGGTATTCGATTAAGAAAGGCTCATTATCAATCGCTGCTTTTCTGGTAAAACTGGGGAGTGACTGGCACTATTTGTCTCACATTATTCGTCTCACGCTGTTAGTTGCACATCATTCATCTCGTTGAGAGTAAAAATGTAAGCGTTAGGTAAGTCGTAGGAGGCCTAAATGAAATATAGTTTTAATTTCGAAGATGCGAGCCAGATATTTGTTGGGGCATTTGCACTTGCTGTGCCTATTTCGTTTTCAGAAGAAGCTTGGCGTTTGGGTGAAACCTTGCCCGTTATCAACCTGTGTATGCTGTTAACTTTATCGGTGATTTTTCTTACTTTGTACACTTATGAAAGTGTGTTTCAGCGTGATATTTCTGCACGTAAACTGGTGTTTATTCTTCGAATTGTCACCGCATACTGCATGACAGCAATGGTCGTGATGCTCGTTTTGTTTTGCATTAATAAATTCCCGCTATTGTCAGATCCGCTGGTAGCGCTTAAACGAGTGATCATTATCTCCATGCCTGCTTCGATGGGAGCAATAGTCGTCGACAGCTTTGATAAAGAGTAGCTTTGATAAAAAGTAACTTTGCTACTGAGTCGCTTAGGCTGAAACCTTGCGCCCAAACATCGTGACGCGCTGTTATAAAAGCTTAACTAGCACATTAGGGGCTGTTGATCTTTCGAGCTTGGTTTTTGTTCGAGTTCAATTATTTTAGTACAAGGCTTGAGCGATGATGCAACGAACCCAAAGGGTCGTGTTGCTTGGCTATTTTGACTGTGTTGTTGGCTATTTGTGGAAATAACGAAACGGCACAGCCTCCGCCTTGTCAAAATAGCCAATACACTGCGGCAAAACAACCGTGAAAGATCAACAGCCCCTAATACTACTTAGGTAATTGCAGCATTTTAGCGATATCTTGCCATGGCACCCATTTAAAGTTTTGATTTTGCTCCGGCATTCGATTACGGCCATCTTGTACGATCATCATACCTTGCGACCAAACTCCGGATCCCACTGCGTGTGCAGTAACATCTAAACCATCGGTTTCGGCGCTGCCATCTATGCCGTGGTCGGCGTTATTGCCTATTCGAAAGCGTCCCACGTAGGCGTAAGGTGCATGGCTGTTATACAGCACGTAACTGTCGTTGCCTTGGCTTGATATGACAAGGTAACCACTGTTGTGATGGCGTTGATATAACGCTATGCCTTCAATGTCGGCGACTAAAGGGCCGCCCGCTTTTATCACCATGTCGCCTTTGAGCGCTTTTGTTGCTGTGCTTAAGTCAAACATCCACACACCTACGTTTTCTTCGCCTAGATATAAGCGTTGGTGGCGGTCGTCGGCAACACAACCTTCTGGCTGACTTGGCACGCTAAACTCACGTACAACGGTTGCGTTAATTTGGTTATCTTGCCAATGTAATGCCAGTTGGCTGACTCGCCCTGACTTTTCATTCGCAAATACGTACAACTCATCTTCATTAGGCTGATACAAGCAAAGGCCGTAAATGTCTGTAAGCGTTGTTGGTTGGTCGGGTAATTGCGTCAGCATACCTTGAGGGTTAATGCTAAAAATACTCAAGCTGTTGTGGTCACGGTTACTGGCTACGGCTATGTCGCGGTACTGCCCGCCGAGTTTGACTTGCTGCTTAATATCAACATTATTTACTCTTCCTGCTGCAATAGCTTGTAATTGCTTACCTTGCATTGAAAAGCTTAATAATCCCCAGCGCTTATTGGTGCCTAATATGCGGCTTTTTTCTGGGATTGTTGGGTGTATCCATATGGCTGGATCATCCATAGTGTCCCCTGCCCGATCGGCAATATCGCTTTCAACTGCTGCTGGGATCTCGGGGATCGGCGCGCTTAATGTGCTGTTAAGTGCGGGCGGTGCTTGCCAGTGAGCTTGGTAAAATTTATCGTCGTTGTCGGAATATGCCCAAAGTTTGTCACCTTTAATGTACAAACTTTCGAGCGCTTGTTGATTGTTAAAAGGCGCAGCGAGTTCATCACCTTTCATATCATAAATTTGGCCAGTTTCATCCATCATAATAATATGGCCTTCGCTCAATGCTAACCCTGATAAATGGTTGTCGGGCAGATAACTGACCAACTGTGAACTGGCAGGCATGTGCGGCGCAGCAAGATAACGCCATAAACCTTGTTGATTATTCAGTACATATAGCTGTTCATCATCTACAACGCACTTTAACGCGCCCATTGATACCGCCAAACTGCGCACTAACTGTGGTTTCCATGTGCCTTTTGAGGATAATAACCACTGCTCAGCATGCCCTGCGTCATCACCTATCCAAGCGTAAAGATTGCTATCTGCTGCTCGAGGTTGTAGGCATAGCCATTCCACATGAAACCCACGCTTTGGCAATAGTGGTAAGCGTTTAGCGTCGCTTAAACGAATACCTTGTATTTGATCTGCTTGCGTATCATAGGTTAACGCTAAATCGTCATGCAGTGCTAAGTACTCAAACTGCCCTGCGAGCATCACTGTCGATTTATGCTGCTCACGATAAACTAAG
>JAOIUG010000085.1 GCA_028223395.1 Shewanella sp. | reverse complement strand
TTTTTGCCAATATTTGGGGTTAAAAAGGAAAGGTACTTGAATTGCTGCGTTGTTAAGCAACTATTTTTATTTGGTTATCTGTAGTGGTTAACTCTAAAGATATCATAAATATTCAAATTCTGACTTTCACGATTAGAAGTATTAGCAAAAGTACTGGTAATGACGGCATAAAGCATTGAATTTGTGTCCATTTCAGGTTAGCTTGTTAACATTAAAGTAACTCGGCTGTCTGTTCTTATTCGGAATTCAGCCTAATATACTGTTAAATCGCTAAGGGAATATGTCGTTGAATCGGAATCAAAGAGTAGAGCTAGCTTTTGATTTTATGTTAGCAAAAGAGAAAGCAGGAGAAGCTTTCACAATGGCTGAGCTTGCTGAAGCATCAGGCTGGGCACTTAGTAGTTGTCGAACATATCCAACTAAAAGGTGGCATCAATTCGTTCAAAGAGATGGTAGTCAATATACATCTACAGGGCTGATCTACTTGAGTAAGGACGAGTTTAGTCTTATACACTCGCAAAAACTACAAGATCCAAATAACCAATCTTCAAAGAGTATACTTCTTCACAAGGCAAGAGAATTTGCACTATTAGCTGTATCAACATACAACAACCCTTATACAGAATTTAAGACATATGGCTTCATAGTCAATATTGTTATAGCTTACACTGCACTCTTTCATGCTATTTTCGAGAAAAAATCAGAAAATTATTTTTATCTCGATGAAGAAGGAAACCCTACATTCATTGATGGCGAAGAAAAAGCTTGGGAGTTATCTCGTTGTTGCACTGAATATTGGGGCGGGCAAGATAACCCAGAAACCAAAAACTTGAATTTTCTAATTGGACTAAGAAATAAGATTGAACATAGAAGCCTGCCTGCGGTTGATCTTGCTACTAGCGGTGAATGCCAATCAGCGCTAAATAATTTTGAGAATTTACTGGTTGAAGAGTTCGGGGATAGTCATGCACTAATGGCAAGACTAGCCATAGCTATGCAGCTAACACGAACATCGGAACAAGCGCAATTGGAAGCATTAAAACAATTTCAAACTGAAAATTATCGCGTTGTACGTGAGTATATGGAAACATATAAAAATGATTTGTCAGATGAAGTGTTAGAGAGTCAAAAATATAGAATAAGAGCTTTCCTAGTCCCAAAACTCGGAAATCATGCTAAATCGGCTGATTTAGCAGTTGAGTTTATAAATGTTAATAAACTCAACGATGATGAAATGGCAAACTATGAACAAGGTGTAGCTTTTATTAAGGGTATTGAGTCACCATTTAAATTAAAGCCGAGTAAAGTTGTTCCTATAGTAAAAGAAAAGATAAAAGACTTTAATCCTACTTTACATACAAAGTGTTGGAAGTTTTATAACGCTAGACCGCGTGAACTTGTCACTACCTACAAGGGTGAGTATGCTGCATATGTTGAAGGATTTGACGGTTACTTGTATTCACGGCGTTGGGCTGACTTTTTAATTAGGCAATTAAGAAACAAAGAAGAGCTTGCTAGGGTACGCAGACAAGCCATTTAACAAGTCGTTCAAAAGGACAAAAAACAGTTGGCTTTTGCTCCTTCGTCGCTAATTTTAGCCAACAATTTTTTGCCTCTTAACGAGGCGTTATATTTATGGAGAATTCATGCGTAAACTTCTAGTTATATTGGTATTGTTTTTAACATCAGTAAGCGTACAAGCTGAAAACATTACTTTTAAAGCAGACTCAAGTGTTCCTGAAATTGCTGAGGCCTATTATCAAGACTGTATCGAAATGGTTAAAGGGCAATTTAAACTTGACCTAGATGGTTCTGATGAAAGTATTAAACATATAGAGTCGGTTCTTGATAACTTAAGTGAACATGTTCGTGCTAACGGAATGGATAAAAATCGAGTATACAATTTGGCTAAAATGTTTGGATTTTATATAGGTGAGGTTTATAAAAGAAATCATGGTGGTGTAACTTGGGGCAATGTCATTATTGATGGCACGGAATATTATGCTTTAGGGAAATCTAAAGATAACAGTCCATTTTTCTGGCCAGTATTAAACGTGATGAAGCGTATACATAAAGGTAGGGATGCTAATATCCAACACTATTACTCTTCTATTGTTGGTAAATAAATATATCAAGCCACTCAAGCAGGACAAATAACAGTTGGTTTTTTGCTCCTGCGTCGCTTATTTTAACCAACTATCATTTGTCTCTTAGTGGGGCGTTATGTGTTTTGATATTCGGCAGCTATTAATTTAGCTTCCCAAAAGAACAGTCAGGTAGCCGCCCCCATACGGACTGTATAAAACCTAAAATGGCGGTGAAGTCTGGACTTTCCGATACTTGGCTCAATAAGGGACTCGGATAAACGTTATGGAGGATTTGCATGGCAAAACCAAAATTAGCGCGTTCAGCAGCTTTACATCATCGCATTACAGCGTTTGGTGTTTTGTTCGTAACATTAGTTGCGTGCTTTGAGCCAATTACAGCTTTTGTATTGGCACTAGTTGCATCGGCGTTGTTGTCGGTAATGTAAAGTTACCGGTTCGTATTCAGTTAGGCTGGCGAGCCAACCTTTTAACACATAACAAGCTGTTCAAGCGGGACAAATTACAGTTGGCTGGTTCCGCTCCGCTTCACATTTTAGCCAACTACAGTTTGCCCCTTAACGAGGGCGTTATGTTTTTTGGGGGTTTAGTGGTTATGAAAAATATATTCGTAATATCAAGTACTGTTCTTCTTAGTGGTTGTGTTTCAGTCAACACGGTTGAGCAATTAAAATTATCGGGTAAGAAGAGCGACGATTATTGCTCATCCATTTCGCCAGAAAAGTTAGAGAAAAATTATAGCAATTATCTAGGACAGTGTTTTAAGACAAGCTCGGTAGATATGGGAGCTGCAACTGTCGGTGAGATAATGACAGTAAGTCGCTTGGCTACAAATAATGGAGTTGATCTTCGGGTTGCGAAAACGATCGTAAAGGGCGATTCCTACCAGCTAGTCGTATCGATTGATGAAGGTAATGAACAATGTCGAAGTGTTGTTCGAGCATATGCATATAATTGGACGCAAGCAAATCACTTTGAAAATATAAAAGTTATTTCAGATAGCGGTACAGCAGATAAGTGCGCTAATGATTTGTTTTGAGGTTAAAAACATAACAAGGCACTGTAGGCGGATTTCAGCCAGCCCGGCTGCGCTCGTGCCTCGCGGATTATAGCCGGGCAGTCTGCTCCCGCTAAGTGGAACGTTAGGCCTCAGGAGTAATAAATGAGCATTAGTGTAAAACGAGCAACAATAGAAAACCTAAATGAAGTTAGCGAGTTATTTAATTCTTATCGTGTGTTTTATAAACAAGATAGTGATTTAGATTTGGCCATTAGTTTTATTACTGACCGCTTAAATAATAATGACTCTGTGATTTTTTATTCGCATGATGAAGATGGTAATGCCTTAGGTTTTACCCAATTGTATCCAACGTTTTCATCAGTCTCTGCTAAATCTAGTTGGGTGTTAAATGACCTTTATGTTTCATCTTCTGCTAGACGCTTAGGTGTAGGTAAAAAGTTGATGGATACAGCAAAATCATTTGCGATAGAAACAAAATCAAAGGGTATTGCTCTTGAGACATGTGAAGATAACCTTAATGCTCAAGCTCTATATGAATCACTTGGCTATGAAAAAGATGTTGGTGTTTATAACTATTTTTTAAGCTTATAAAAGGCCTAACAAGTCGTTTAAGCAGGACAAAAACAGTTGGCTTTTGCTCCTTCGTCGCTTAATTTTAGCCAACATATTTTTTGCCTTTTAAATGGGCGTTAGCAATTTAATTGAGCATATAGAAATTCTTTAACCCCTTTGCTATGCTCGAGCGTTATTTAAAAACAATAATTAAACTTTCAGGATGAATATGAATAATAAAGTTTTAAAATCTCTCTTCATTAGTTCACTAGTTTTATCCAATGCGACGAGTGCCACAGAGTGTCGTGATGTGTCAGAAACTATTGCAAATAAACTAGAACACAACTACGTCATACCAAATACAGCAACCAAGCTATCTCAGTTCATACGCTCAAAGGCTTTTCTAACGGACTGTAGTCGCCTCAAGTCAGCTAAAGATATTGCCGAATTTATGACTTTGGAATTAAACAAGATTGCAAATGATAAACATCTCTCTGTTGTGTATGACCCACAATGGGTAAATGAACTAAAAACATATCGTTCGTCAGCACAAACTGAGGCGTTTGCAGATAGTCGTGTCATGGAAACTCCAACAGATAACTATGGTTTTAAAAAAGTTGAAATGCTCGATGGAAACATTGGTTACCTCGACATAAGAGTGTTCTCTGACAGTCATTTAGGTGGTGAAACGCTTGAAAATGCGATGAAGTTTCTACAATACTCTGATGGAATTATTATTGATTTAAGGAACAACTTTGGTGGTAGCCCTTTTATGGTAACTTCGTTGGCAAGTTACTTTTTTGACTTAGATACAGTCCATTTATTAACTTTTGAAAACCGTGAGAATGGTGTGTTAATGCAAACACAAGATTGGACGTCACCTTATGTTCCGGGTCCTAGGTTTAAAGATACCCCTCTTTATATTCTTACCAGCAGTAACTCTGCATCAGCAGCAGAAAGCTTTAGCTATGCTATGCAAAGTTTAACTAGAGCAACTATTGTTGGTGAGGTTACTGCAGGTGCAGCTCACGCTAGAAGTGCTGAAATAGTAAATAACGATTATATTCTAACTTTACCAACTACACGACCTGTTGACCCTAGAACAATAGATAATTGGGAAAGAAAAGGTGTAAAACCAAATATAGAAACGAGCAGCGATAATGCACTTAACGTGGCTTATGCTGAGGTGCTAAATACCCTAATCAAAAGTAAGAG
>JAOIUG010000084.1 GCA_028223395.1 Shewanella sp. | reverse complement strand
TAATCACCTTTGATGATCCACGTTCAGTCAAAGCCAAAGGCCAATATGCACTTGCCAATCAACTTGGCGGATTATTTGCTTGGGAAATTGACGCTGACAATGGCGATATTCTCAATGCGATGCATGAAGGTTTAGGCCATGGTAACGGCACGACCCCGATTAACAAAGCGCCAATAGCCAACGCCGGTGCAGCCCAAATTGTTACAGGCCCTGCTAACGTCATATTAGACGCAAGTTTATCTCGCGATCCAGAAGGCCAAACGCTCAGTTATCAATGGGTGCAAACCACTGGCAATACAGTGCAGTTGAACAACGCCAATACCGCACAAGCCAGTTTTAATTTAGCTGCAACCTCTAGCGATGAGCGGTATCGTTTCACCTTAACAGTGACCGATCCCCAAGGCTTAACCGCCACGAGTATCGCAACGGTCACCAACAGTGCTCCGCAAGCTAACCGCGCGCCCAGCGTGACGCTCACTCCTACTGCCAGTGTCAACTCAGGTCAAACGCTAACAATAAGCAGTAATGCTAGCGATCCTGATGGCGACAGCCTTACCTACAATTGGCGCTTAGCCGCGGGTCTTAGCGCAAGCAACACCACCAGTAGCAGCCTCACAGTGACGGCGCCTAATGTCAGTGTCGATACCCAATATGTGGTCAGCGTGCTGGTATCTGATGGTGCACTCGACGCTAGTGCTCAAAGCACTATTACCGTCAAAGCTGCAGCGCCGAGCGGTTGTGATGCCAGCGACCCTGACGCTGCCAACCATCCGGCATGGCAAGCTAACAAGACGTACACTGGTGGCAGCATAGTTAGTCATCAATGCTTGGTCTGGAAAGCGAAATACTGGACCCAAGGTAATGAACCCAGCGTGGCTTCTGAACAATGGGCGCTGCAAAGTACAGTTGAGCTCGGCTGGAATGCTGGCGTCGCGTATAACGGCGGCGATACCACGACCCATAATGGCCGCCAATGGCGCGCAAGCTGGTGGACACTGGGTGAAGAGCCAGGCGTCGCGGCTGTATGGCAAGATATAGGACCTGCAAACTAGGCCAAGGGGAAACTTTGTAAAATAAAGTCGCGGTGCAGCAGGCCTGTCGAGCACAGCTTGGTGCACTCGCTACAACCAGTACACTTTACGTTAAGTACATTTTGCGCCGAATACATTTTACGTTAAGCACTTAACAAGGACCTGCGACCATTAGCGCAGCATGCTCAACCTCGCCAAAGTGGAGCGCCCTTTCTAGCGATCAAGACCTCAATCAACCTCTTTAAGGTCGAGGGTTTATCTCCACCGATATTTTGCTCACCACAAGCTCTCATTTTAATTGTCTTTTTACTGATTTAGTTATTGACTCTAGTGCCTAACAAATAGACTATGACACTTTCAATATCTTTAAGCTGATTTGGTAACATGCCCTTTATATTTTCCGTCATTGACCTGCAAGCTCATAGCCTGACACTGCGACTTCACGCCAGTGTGATGTGGTTATGTTGCTACGCGGTGAATGAGGAAAATAATCACTAATCAGTCATTTTTTATCCTACACCGCCAACAGTTAGCAGCGCGGTGACGGACCATCTTCCTTATCTCGCCCCACTGTATAGCGGTACTACATTCATCAAGTTCATCGCAGTAATGTCACTTTATGTGATCAAGTGATAACCCAAGGAGTATTGCAATGTCAGTCGTCGTATTACCTAAAATGGTTCCTGTTTCTTTTATGTTGGTGGTATTGATTTGGTCAACAACCCCACTTGGGATCGTCTGGAGCAGTGAGTCGGTGCATCCGACTCTAGCTGTGCTACTTCGCATGCTAATAGCCCTGTTACTGGGCGCATCAATTCTCTTTTTTGCTCGGATCCGTTTACCGTGGAACGCCAATGCCAGAAAACTTTACCGGGTGTCGTCCATTGGGATTGTGGGTGGCATGTTATTAAGTTACTTTGCGGCTAGCTACCTCGCCTCTGGCACCATGTCATTAGTCTTCGGACTCGCGCCGTTGATCTCTGGTTTACTTGCACAAAAAATATTAAATGAGCCTAAATTCAGCGTGGTACGCTTGTTGGCGTTAATCGTCTCATTTATAGGTTTAGGTATTGTTTGCTCCTCTAAACTCTCTCTTGCGAGCAATAGCTGGATAGGATTAGTGCTTATTTTAACCGCAGTGAGCTTATTTAGTTTAAGCGGAGTATTGATTAAAACCGTCACCATTAATATTCACCCTATTGCCAGCACAGTGGGCGCGCTGATTTATTCGACTCCGGTTTTTATCATTGCTTGGCTGGTATTTGATGGCTCTCTTCCCGTTGAGACTTGGCAGTCACGCTCACTGATGGCTATTGCGTATTTAGGCGTATTTGGCTCACTCATCGGTTTTATCGCCTATTTTTATGTGCTCCAGCACTTACAGGCCAGCACCGTAGCCTTGGTAACACTGATTACGCCAGTATTTGCCATGATGCTCGGGGCGCAGCTCAATAACGAAACCATAACCCCAGCGTTAGTGATCGGTGCCGGCTTTGTATTAATGGGTTTAACCTTGTTTCAATTTGGTGAGTCATTACAGGTTAAAGCTTTACAGCTGATAGGTAAAAAATAACCCGCTGCGAAATGTTTGTTCACCTCACTGACAAAAGCACGTTAATCAAACGCTATGGCCTATCGATTAACGTGCTTGCTCAGCAGCTACACCGGTCAAATACGCGGCGTCTTGATGATAAAAGCCTTGCGGCTAAGTCGACGCTTTAGGCCTCATTTTGAGTCAGAGTGTCCAATCAGATTTCTAAGGCTGACTTCTAAAGCAAAGTGTTAAAAGTTTTATCCCCGTCACATTCTCAGCTCAATCTCACAGCGACAATTAAGTCATAATTAAGTCTCTAGCCTTATGCTTGATGACTATAAAAAGAGCAAACAAAGTGTTACTCAATGCGAAAGTTGAGATCTGTTTGTTGCTGTATCACCGCGGCCCACATTGTAAAGGCCACATTAAGGATCCTCACTTGATTAAACACATCGCTTTAACTGTTAGCTTAATAATGGCTCCCATGAGTAGCTTTGCCGCACAATTTATTGAAGGTAAACATTTTACTCAAGTGTCAAATAAAGCCCCTAGCAGCCAACCTAAACTCACTGAGTTTTTTTCGTTTTACTGCGGCCACTGCTTCAATATGGAAAAAATGTATCTGCCAAGCATTAAAGCGAACCTAGATAACACTATTACCTTTGACAGCAAACATGTCGATTTTGTAAATACTGAAATAAACACCGAAGTCATGCGCTCTTTAGCGGTGATCCAAACGTTAGCAGATCACGGCCCATTAACTGATACCATGTTTAAAGTCATTCAAGGTGAAAACGGAGAAAAGCACGATCACAGTGCGCCGGATCACAAACATGACCAACCACTGAAAAGCCGTCGTGATATCCAAGCTGTATTTGCTAAATTAGGCGTGAGTGAAGAGCAGTATAACCAAGTGGCTGACAGCCCAGAAACCGATGAAAAATTAGCACTCTGGCGTGCTCAGCAACGCACATTTAACATACAAAGCGTGCCAGCATTCGTTGTTAATGATAAATACGCAGTTAATATGAACTCAATACAATCACTGCAGCAATTTATTGATCTTATTAATTATCTAGCCCTTGAGCATCAATAACCACTCACAAAAGCACTCACAAAAGTACTCGCAAGCCACTCGTAAACCAAAGGCGACGTCAGGTGCCTTTGGTTTGTCTTTATATTGCCATCGCGGTCGTCGAGCATTAAAGTTTGAAACTTGGCCATAAAGGCGAGAACGATAGCGATGTGCACGTGACACGCTTCAAATCCACTCATAGAAGCTTAGCCATATTTACACTTGGATAATTAGAGCCATCATTTTATAAAATGATGTCGCCAACTCAGGCTAAATGCCAATTCCCTTATAAAAACTAATCGTATTATAGATGACAGGCTTGGCACTTCATTGCCATGACTCTTTTTCCTCAAAGCGTATGAGTGTCCACAATAACCAATAGCGTACACCTCACAGCTAAAGAAAATTTAATCATTATAAATCATATAATGAATATCAAAAGAGAGCGAAACTCAACTAACCGTTGAAAGACAGTCGCTTTTTATAACCCCAGTCTATGTAGTGCTAATAGCACTAATGTAACCGGATGCTTTCATAGTCATCTCAAAAAATTACTGTTCATATACACAGGTATAATTAAAAGTGATCCAAAACACCCATTATCACACAAATAAAGATGCCAAAAACAGTGCTGCTAGGCATCGATAATTTTTTAACATTTAACAAAAACCATAACGATCAGAATGATATAAGATGCAGAAAAGTGATACACGAACCCATTGAACACCCTAGGCGCTCTTTCTCCGCTGCTAGCCAAGCAGTTACAATGGTCTAAATGTAGAAAATATCCATTTACAGCAATACCTTATAAGTGATTACCTGTTCAAAAATTAACAAGTTGCTAAGAACGTTATCGAGCGACTAATGAATAAGCTGTTAAGTTGTTGTAATATGCACTTTTCTTAATCTTCGAGGAACTATGTTTTTATTTCTATTTGGTACAATAATTGGGTTTTTCGTTGCGATGATTGCCTTATCTTATGTCTTAGTTACAGGAGTCGAATTTAATATGGCTGTCTGGACAAATATCATAATTGCTGCAGGTACAGCAATCGCAGCCCTGATCCATTATGACTCCGTGAAAAAACAAAGAAAAGACAGAGTTTGGGAAATAAAAAAAGACGCATTATTGAAATTGCTAGATCTAATATCTCAAGCAATAGAGGAAACCAAATTTGCATTAGATCCCCAGTATGCTTTCGAAATTGGACATAAAGCAAATACAAAGGTGTGGAGTGAACTAAAATCTCAAACAAATCTCGCACTTAATGTTTATGGTTCATTTATGAACAAGGATCTTGTTGAGCATATTGAAATTTCGAAGAAAATTGATGAAGAAATTAATGATG
>JAOIUG010000082.1 GCA_028223395.1 Shewanella sp. | reverse complement strand
GCAGAAATACCCATAAACCAGCAAGCAAAGCAGGATGAGTTACAGGTTTGCTTCTTTTCGTTAGCCGTCCGCTCAGTTTTATCAAAAATGGCTTTAACTTTTGTGCTTCTGGGGAGTTATCATTGTAAAGCTTCCATGTCAGCACACACGCCATTGAACTAACGATTAATCGTCTAAAAACCCGTGGTGCCGTTTCTTGTTGCCAATGTTCAATCTGGAACCCATGGCCTTTTAATACTTTGAACCATGATTCTATCGACCAACGCCAGTAGTACCAAGTGGCTAGTGTTAGCGCATCGATATTAGGTACATTTGAAAGCAGCAGCCATTGAGCCAGTTGTTCGCCTTTCTCATTGCATAGCGTACTGACAACAAAGCGAACTGTTGGAGGATTGGTGAGCTCACGTTCAGATTTTCTTTGTAGCACAACCTCTGTTTCACCGACAAAAAGGTAAGCTTCTTTACCTTTGAAATCAACGACACCTTTAACTTCACTGTTTATTTTGTGAGTCAATTTGTCTAATGAAATGAACTCATCGTTATATTTTACTGAGGTATTTTTCTTTCCCCTCGTCAACCACTTCACACCCATCAGTTGTCGAAGATGTGGTGCTGAGTCGGCCTCTCTATCGATGATATGAACAAGCGGCTTATGCAAGGGTAAACTTTCTTGCCATTCAATTCTGTCCACTAATTGGTCAAGGTGTGACATAGGCTCTTGCGGCTCCATATCTCGACATCGAAAAGTACCTTGCTTAGCTTTCAAATCTAGACCTAATGGCGCAAGAGGCTGCCCTGTACTGGAATCTAGTAGTAGTGAAGCAAACAGCTCATAACCAACATCTTTATCATGAGACATTTGGATTTTATCAAGTTTACAGTCATGACCAAGATAATTATTTCGGCACCAGTCATGCGCAACTAAGCCGTATGAAGCATCAGTTGCAGCAAGCTCTTGTCGTGCGGCTTGCACTAACGGCAAACTCAGCTGCGCAAAGCCGACGTTATCATTATCGAGAAACCGCCATGCGGCTTGAGTATTCGCCCATGCAGATTTGTGGTGCGAAAGTGTTTTTATCCCTTGAGCTAGCTTGGGCGCTGCATTTAAATGATCTTTTATCAAAACGTGGTATCTATTTTTAAGGCTAGGAGGAAGAAAGCAAGATAGATTATGTTGTTCGAACAAGTCCATTTAATCATTGAATTTTGCGAAATTTGTTGATCTGATCGCCATTTTCATAAACAGTTCCCGATAAAGCATTAATAGCTCAAATAATACTCAACCTGTGTAGATACGTATGCTCATAAGGGGATTAAGTGCAAGTATCAGAACTAACAACAGTGGCCACCTTGGTGCGGACAATTATCGAGAATGTGGTTTCAGAGTCTACCTATGTTGATGTTGAGCTTCAAAGCTTTCCTTCAGGTGCGTGTGAGGTATCCAGTGTAATTTTGGGCCTCTATTTGAAAGAAAAATATGATGTTAACGTCGTACAGTCAGTCGGCAAACGTCCATCGCTAGATTGTGAGTACAGTGAAAATAACCATGTATGGTTAACAGTTAATGAAACTGTTACTGTCGACATTACTGCTGATCAGTTTGACGATTTTTCGTCGAAAGTGTTTGTTGGTCGCGATAGCGCTTTTCATGGCACATTTGAAGTTTATGATACAAGGCTGGTAGATTTTAGTTACTTATTAAGACGCGATTCAGAGGGCTATGGAAGCATATATAAAGAAGTTGCTACTCGCATGGCAAGCACATAACAAATTTATCTAGTCGCCAGCTAACGTTTGGCAATTTCGGATTGGTTGAGTTTAGTGATTGGGGTGATTTTCTTGATTGTGTTATATCTTTGATGGAGGGGATGATCATAGATAAATTTGATATTATCCTACTTGGTTGGAATGGTAATTTGGAAAGTTGTTTAGGTTTGTTTTCAGGGCTTATTGACTATCACATTGCCCCTAATGACCATAAAAAACCTGATGAATGTATCAAGTTTGAAGAATCTCTTGAAAGCTCTAATGTTTTGAATAAATGGCAAGAGAGTAAGGCTAATAATGGTGAAACTCCAATTTTTCATCTATTTCAGAGAGAGTATAGAGATTTCAACGTCGATGACTTCAAAAAATTAGATATGGAAATACAGGAAAAAGGTATTTTATTAGCTAAAGGGCAGGTTTTGTTTCGTGGTGTTTGTTCTGAAAATGAAAATGATGACTGGACCAAACCTGTATCTACAACTTTGTCTCCTTACATCGCGATTTATCACGCATTGAAAAATGGTTATACGAAGCCTATCAAAATATATGTAATCGAGGTTCCAGTCGATTCAAAAGTAAAGGCTATTATTGGTCCGTTTGGTGATAATGTCGAATTTGGGCAAGAGTATGAAGTTTTAGTTAATTTTAAACACCGCCCGAAAGTTAATGAAGAGATAACAAAAGGTAGTGTTACGTTTCAGTTATTAGGTTGATAAAAATATACAACTAACGATTAAGGCATCAGTGTATTTCCCTAATGTAAAATAAGCGATTTAGATCATTAGGCCTAAAACGAATTTGTCCATTTTCGAGTCAGCGAGTCTGCGCTGACTCACTTATGCCCCAAAGTTACTTAGCTTTGGAATGAAGCTTGATTACATTTTTTTGGGGAGCGCTATCTGATAGCAAGTTATGAGTTTCAGCTTCATAGTTATTAATCGCCTGCAGCGAGCGCATGTGCAGACACTTCTGAAGCTCGCCGCTAGTACGTCCGTGTAGGCTCAACGAAAACATCCCTTTTTTCGACGGCTTCAGCCGTATCTACACTTGATAATTGGAGTAATCATTAGGTTATAGAGTTTGGTTTCTAACTAGGAAATGCCCCATTCCTTGTTTGCGAGAATTATGACCGATAAATCCCGCCATAATTTGCCCTACATTGCCTAATGTGGGGCCAGAATAAGATTGTGACAGCTTGGCACATATGTCCAGTCATATTAAGACGCACACCACACATGGTAACGTCAATGTGCGTGTAGCACTTGATGCCAAAGTACATCAATCGTTGAAAGGCTTCAAAGAAGAGTTCGGATTAAGCACTTTGCAAGACTCTATCAATCAATGTTGTATGCAGACAGCTGTATCAGTAAGCAAAAGACCAAATCAAAAGCCCAGCGCTATTAGTTGGGCCATTTTCGTTATCAGAAAAGCTTAAATTTATCTAAAAGTTCACGATGTTTCTCAGATTCTTCAAGTTGCCACTTCAAATTCCATTCCCAAGAATCCTCTCTGGCTTTACAATCACAACATGAGTTACAGTGCCGTTGTTTAAAACCTTGTAGAGATGGCGATCCAGGTCTGTTATAAGCCTCAGATATTAACGCTCCAGTGCCAGTTACATGTCCATGTTTAAGGCAAATCATAAGCCCACCGCCAAGGGAATACATGCCCAACATCTGTGCAATCATCCCTCTGGGTTTATAGTGCACAAACATGTTCTCACAATTTTTAACCACTCCACTTGAATCATAATTATCGAGACCAATTTTAACTAACCTTCCAGGCTCATTCTCTGGATCATCAGGATCCATTCCTAAGTTTTTAGCCATGTTGGAAAAGAATTTCTTTTGCTCTTCGATACTTAAATCGTAAAAGTCTTGCTCACTATTGCGATTGAGCTCATTAACTTTCTTTTCTATAAAGTTCAAAAGATCTTCTGATTCGGGAAGCGCACTTAAAATCAACTTTTTGGTGTGGGCTAGTTTTTCAGTATCCTTCAAACCAAGGTGGGCAGTAAGAAAATATAATCTATCTAGCTTGTGGTAGTCTTCGTCGTTAGTAACATACATCAGGACTAACAAATTCACTTGTTCAAACCAATCGTCAAGAAACTCAATTGATTCATTAGTTCCACGCACTGAGTGAACAGTTTTGAAAATTAAGAGGAGTGCTCCAAGTTCTACAAACAAACCAGCAAGCACATCAAACTGACTCTGTATAACAAGTCTATTGCACAAGAAGATAATTTTCTGAAGAGTTCTACATACATCTAGGTAGAGCTTCTGTGTCGCCGCGTTTAAATAGTAGAAATTGTAACTCTCACTATCAAAATGCTGATTTGATATATGTAGTGCATGTAGTTGATCTAGTTTTGATTTAAAGACTTCAATTCTAGCTTTGCCAATAGCTGTTAATCGGTAGGTTCTATCTCTTTTTTCTCGTGCAATTCTTACTAGCATTTCACGCAAAATTAAGCGCTCAACAATTTCCTCATCCTTAATTTTTTTGTAAGGTGAAATGTTAAAAGCTTCGGCATAGTACATGGTTGCAATAAAACGATCTTTCGGTGGCGCAATCGGAGACTGCATGATTTGGTTTGACTGCTGATAAAGCTCATCAAAGCTTCTTTTTAGCAAAAGCTGATCTAGTTTTGCATGATGTGCTCGAAAAAAAGCATCGCCAATTTCATCGATACACTTGTCAATCTCATCAGGTTTTACCATCGAATAATTAGCTACCGCTTGTTTAATCCCTCGAACGGACAGATAATCCCAACACTGCGTGACAGCGTTTAAAAGACCAACAAATGAGGCATCATTTCTTCTGACGAGTTCATTTTCAACTGGTAAGTGTATTGCTTTGCTATCATCGCGAGTACTAGATACTTGCTCTTTAATTTTATCGCTGTCAGTAATCGATACCCAGAAAACTCTTTCAAGGGTTACATCGACAACCACTAAAACAACTGGAATATTGAATTTCAGATAGTATTTCAATCGTTCAATTTTGATACTGTGCGAAACTGTTTTCCCATTATTAATAAATGAACAGTTTTCCTCACCCTTCACCTGAACTTTAAATACACTATCTTTACCCAGTGCTTTGCCATCCGAGTTCTTGAGTTCTATCTCATAATCGATACCATGATCGTCTTGATCTTCTTGACTGCGGGATATCCAGTTCGGAGGGAGCTTATATTCAAAGATTCTACCGGCTTCTTTCCCTATCTCGCCTGCATTCATGTGCTATCCTCTTGTTTATTTGAGTATTATAATAAAGCGCTATGGCAAGTTGAGCAATAAAATTAAATTATTCTGAAGATACTCCGCCCCTTCTTGCGAAGCCGTTATATGTGCTTGCTCGATGATTGTCTCTCTCGGAGTTTTCCATACTTGAG
>JAOIUG010000083.1 GCA_028223395.1 Shewanella sp. | reverse complement strand
CTAGCGGATCTGGCGTTTGAAGGTAATATTATTCCTCGTGATCTCTTAATGGCTAAGCAGTGGTACACAGTATTAAGTGAGCAAGGTAATAAATGGGCAGATTTCAGGTTAGGCTTTATTTATGCGTCTGGCGGCACTGGGGTTGAGCGTAACTGTGGTAAAGCGGTCAAGCAATTTAAAGCTGTCGGCGATAGCGCATCATTGGCTAACGTCGCTTGGATTTTAGCAACGTGCCCTGAAGCTAAATACCGTGACGGCAATCAAGCGTTGGCGCTATCACTCTCTTTACTTGAAGTGGATGCTGAGGATCCGGTGCATTTGGATAACTTAGCGGCAGCTTATGCTGAAAACGGTAACTTTATTGCGGCAATTAACACACAAAAGAAAGCCATCGAAGCATTGGCTTTAATGCCGGAGTTAAATAAAAGTGAAGCATTTAAATCACGACTTGAAAGCTATCAAAATTTAGAGCCCTATCGCGAAGTGATTGAGTTAATTCTTCATTGATAATAAACACAAGTCACCTTGAAAAAGGGTTAGCATGCTCAAGAAGCTCAACAGTTCAAAATGGGAATTTCCCCTCAAGAGTATGCTAGCTTATCGTTATTCTTGTGCAATGAGGGTATGGCAAACCTACATGATTTGCCTTAAACACATCTTAACCATGTTTGTAACTTGTATTGCTGCTGCGTACTGATAGTTATTCGTTTTCTGGTGAGGTAAGCTGTAAGCGTTTATCCATTAAGTCTTTAACCACAGGCGTGAGGATCAGCTCCATCGCCAGTGACATTTTTCCGCCTGGGACAACAAGTGTGTTAACACGCGACATAAAAGCGCCTTCAATCATGCTTAGGTAATAGGGAAAATCGACGTTTTTAATCCCTCTAAAACGGATCACCACAAAACTTTCATCTAGACTGGGAATGCTTTTAGCGCTAAACGGGTTTGAGGTATCAACCGTGGGCACGCGTTGAAAATTAATATGGGTACGTGAAAACTGTGGCGTCATGTGATTAATATAGTCATCCATACTGCGCACAATGGAGTCCATGACTTTTTCGCGGCTATGGCCTCTTTCTGAAGTGTCACGAATGATTTTTTGGATCCATTCAAGGTTCACTATCGGCACCATTCCTATTAATAAATCAACATGCTGTGCGACATCGCAGTCATCGGTGACTACGCCGCCATGCAAACCTTCATAATAAAGCATGTCAGTATTTTCAGGCAGCGGATGCCATTGGGTAAACGTCCCTGGCATCTGGTTAAACGGGACGGCTTCGTCAAAAGTATGTAAATAAGCGCGGGTTTTCCCTTGGCCTGTATTGGCATAGTCACTAAAGCACTGCTCTAGACGTCCAAAGTCATTAGCTTCTGGGCCAAAGTAGCTGATGTTTCTATTTTCAATCTTCTCTTTGCGGATCATCACGGCCATTTCTGGACGAGTAAAATGGTGAAAGCTATCACCTTCTACTATGGCTGCATTTATCCCAAGTTGCCTAAAGATATGGTTGAATGCTGTGGTTGTTGTCGTTGTTCCTGCGCCGGATGAACCTGTCACAGCAATAATAGGGTGTTTCGCTGACATTAACCGTTTTACCTTTTATTTAGATTGATTGGTGTCGCGAGCTTATCTCAAGCTATGGACTGGCTGCAGCTGTTGACCCATTGGGTCTGTAATACAACAGCGACTCGTTGAGTTCTTTAAAAATGAATGGCGCCAGACGCTAAATTTTAACGCGAATAAGTATAGTTATACTGACTCGTAACACTTAGGTCAATCTTGGGGTGAATGCATAGAAACAATATCTTCTTTACGCCTTATCGCAACAGAACTGTCCTCCTCGCTAAACTCAACCATTAGCTCAGCTTGGGCTAATGCTGCACGGCATTGAGAAATTGCGGCTTGCATATCTTGTTCTGCTGTACTTGAAAAACTGCCATCTTCAAGTTGGCTGATTAAAAACTCTTTAATTAAGTTGTCGACGGTTTCTGTAGGCAACTGATTGAGCATATCGTACGGCACTAGCATGGTTGAGCTTCCTATTATCTGTGAGCGGTTAAAAATGATAATGCTCTTTTTTCTATGTAGTAATGTGGCCGCCAAGGAACGCCTCCATCGATAAAGCCTACATGGCCACCCTTATCATGCAATTCATATTCTACATAGCTGGAGAGTTGCTGCTCTGTGGGAATAACGGCATCGGTCATAAAAGGGTCATCTTTAGCGTGGATCACTAATGTGGATTTTTTGATCTGACGTAAATAGGCTAAGCCACTGGATTTTTGATAATAATCGTTAACGTCATTAAAGTGATGGAGCGGTGCGGTGATCTTGTCATCAAAGGCGTGAAATGTATTTAGCTGCCTGATCGCCGCTTTGCTCAGTGGAAGTTGTGATTGCAGCAAAGAGTTTGATGCCTTTTCACACATTTTATCTTGCAGTTGCTTAATAAGATGGCTTTGGTACACGGTTGAGAAGCCTGTTTCGAGCCTCTCAGCACAAGCTGCAAGTTGTAGGGGAGCTGAAACTACCACTGCTCTTTCAAGTACGCTGGTTTGTTGTTGCTCCCCTAGGTATTTGACCAGCACGTTACCGCCAAGGCTATAACCGATAGCAAACAAAGGAGAGTCTGGATAGCGCTGTTTTAGCAAGCAAAGCGTCGCGTGAAGATCATGAGTATCTCCGCTATGGTAGCTGCGAGCCAGCCGGTTAGGCTCTCCTGAGCAGCCTCGATGGTGATGTACAACGGCGCAGAGGTGCTGCGCTTGACAAGCGGCGAGCATTCGACGAACGTAATGAGAGCTGGAATTACCCTCAAGCCCGTGCACTATAACCACTATCGCTTGTTTTATTTGTGGCGTTGTTAACCAATCAAGATCAATAAAATCACCGTCATCGAGCTCTAATCTCTCACGTGTTAACTGCGGTTTTTTAACTTTAGTCAGTACCGGTAAAATCGTTTGGACATGCCGATTGCTTGCCCACCAAGGGGGAGAGAAATTTGTGTTTATCATCATGGCAATTACAAGGGATAAAGCGTTTGTGTAATGGTGATTATCGAAGAGTGTAACACAGGTTTAAATCTGGGCTTAGTGGGCATTATATCCATTAAGCATTGGAGTTGATTTGCAAATGTGTGAATTAAAAAGCCTAGCGAGTAATGCTAGGCTTTTTGTTTACGGTTTACTTTAAATGGCTTATTGCGGTGTGGTTAAACCATTGTTGATGTCATTGATATCATTTTCATTCAATGTACCCGCTGCTAGTTTAAGAGCAATGATTGAATTGATATAGCCGTAACGAGCATCTGATAATTGGCGTTTGGAATCGTAAAGATCACGGGTACGGTTTAATACATCGACAATCGTACGAGTGCCGACTTCAAAACCTGCTTGCGTTGCTTTTAATGCACTTTCAGAGGAGATCACCGACTGCTCATAGGCACGAATAGAACCTATAGAGGCTGATACGTTATTAAAGTTATTTCTGACGTCTTTCACGACCTTACGATGAGTTTGTTCAAGCTTTTCACTTGCTTCAACGTATTGGTATTGCGCTTGTTTGACTTGTGATGTAACAGCAAAACCTTGAAAAATAGGGATGCTTAATGTCAAGCCTAGCGTACCGGCGCTGGTGTCAGGTGTGTTTTGTCCCGCTGATCTTTGTTCAATGTTTTTACCATAACCAGCAGTTAAATTAAGTGATGGCATATGGCCTGACTTTGACAGTGAAATGGTTTCTTCTGCAATGTCTTTTCCGATCCGAGTGCTGGCCAGATCAAGATTGTTGGTTTCAGCAACCGTTATCCAATCTGCAGAGAGTGCAGGGCTAACCGGTGAAGCTGAAAAACGTTGGGTATCTAAAATGTCGATATTTGTATGATCAATACCGGTAATTTCACGTAATGCTTCGTAGCTATTTGCAAGAGTGTTTTCTGCACGGATTTCAGTGGCATTGGCGAGATCGTATTGTGCTTGCGCTTCATGTACGTCAGTAATTGCTGTCAGGCCGACGGCAAAACGCTGTTTAGTTTGCTCTAACTGACGCTCAATTGCGCGCTTTTCTGAGCCTTGAAACTCATAGTTATCTTTAGCGGTGAGTACATTGAAGTAAGCGGTTGTGACGCGGACAATCAAATCTTGTAATGCTGAGGCGTACACCGAATCAGCTTGTGAAGCGGCTTTTTCTGCTAGGCTTAAGCCGATCCATGCACTGTGATCGTAGATAACTTGGCTTAATGTCACCCCTGCATTCATTCCACTTGTATCAGCCGCGGGATCATTCCATGCTTTGTCATAGCCAACTTTAGCACTAAAGGTTGGCAGTAATGGGGCGCGTTTCTCTTGAATTTGCTCATAAAGTGCGTCACGTTGTGCTTTTGCTTGCAGCGCAATAGGATCGCTAGTTAGCGCTTGCTGATAAATTTGTAATAGATCGTCGGCATAAGCTAGTTGAGTTGAAGCGGCCAAGGTGAGTGCGGCGCATAGAGAACGGATCTTGAATTTCATTTGTTGTCCCTTTTTAGACAAAATTCTCCATTGAGGAGCGAATTTAGCTTTTGTTTTGGTTAATCGTGCCTAGCCTTTATCTTAAAGTTAAGCGGTTTGCGCTTCCCGACGCTTCCCAATACATCTAAACTTTGTGTTTAGATAGTAAAAATCTGTATTGACTAAGTCAACTCGGAAGTGTAACAGTTTTTAACATGATAACGCTGCAACACTACTACCCTAGCATTAAACGCTTATTTTTACCGTGATTTGGATAAAAACTACGATAAATAAATAGGTTGAGGAAGGTCTATGAATCATTCATTTGGGCATAATGATGTCGAATTGTTGAGTAAAAAAACGGTGTATAAAGGTTTTTTTAAGATGGAAGAGTATCAGTTTAAACACCGTTTATTTGCCGGTGGTTGGAGTGAAGTGATCACCCGTGAGGTATTTGAGCGAGGACATGCGGTGGTCGTGCTACCTTATGATCCCGTCGCTGATAAAGTGGTATTGATAGAGCAGATCCGGATCCCTGTACTAGCATCCGCAAAGTCACCTTGGCTGTTAGAATTGGTTGCTGGAATGA
>JAOIUG010000081.1 GCA_028223395.1 Shewanella sp. | reverse complement strand
AGTTCTCGACCAAGCTGCAAAATGATTCTGCGGAAGTGGTATTGTGTCCGCCTTCGATTTATTTAGAAAGTGTGCGTCAATTACTGGATGAAAATAAAGAAGCCTTAAATGGTTGTCTTGTTAGAATGGGTACGCAGAATGTCAGTCAACATGACTTCGGTGCTTATACTGGCGAAATATCTGGTAAGATGCTAAAAGATTCAGGATGTCGATATGTGATTATCGGCCATTCAGAGCGTCGTCGTATGTATGGCGAAACGAGCGATATCGTTGCAGAGAAATTTGCTGCAGCTCAAAAACATGGTTTAACACCTATTTTATGTGTAGGTGAGTCAGGCCCAGCTCGAGAAGCAAGAAGAACGTTTGAAGTTATTGCTGAAGAGTTAGATATTGTCATCGAAAAAAATGGCACTATGGCGTTTGATAATGCAATTATCGCTTATGAGCCTTTATGGGCTGTAGGGACAGGTAAAAGCGCTACGCCAGAGCAGGCACAAGAAGTTCATGCGTTTATACGCAAACGCCTCTCTGAAGTGTCTCCATTTATTGGAGAGAATATCAGGATTTTGTACGGTGGTAGCGTAACACCGAGTAATGCTGCAGATTTATTTGCGCAGCCTGATGTAGACGGTGGCTTGATTGGCGGAGTAAGCCTTAATGCTACTGAATTTCTCAGTCTATGTACGATAGCGATGAGCGCATAAATATGTATGAAGTTTTATTAGTTGTTTACTTGTTGGTTGCGGTTGCTTTAATCGGCATGATCCTAATCCAGCAAGGTAAAGGTGCAGATATGGGAGCCTCTTTCGGCGCCGGTGCATCAGGTAGTTTATTTGGTTCGTCTGGTTCGAGTAACTTTTTAACTCGTACCACTGCTATTTTAGCAATAGCTTTTTTTGCACTAAGCTTGACCATCGGTAACTTAAGTGCAAATCACACTACTTCTGAAGAAGCATGGAACAATTTAGCCAGTGATACTGAGCAAGTTGTTGAGAAAGTAGAGCAAGACGTTAAAAAGTTAGAAGAAAAAATTCCTGATTAATCTACTCGATTAAATAGGGCTGCTAGTTAAAATTAGTAGATATTGTAATGATGATGAGCCTCTTAAATCGTCATCATAAAATACAATCGATGTAAGATATATTTGCGGATGTGGTGGAATTGGTAGACACGCCAGCTTGAGGGGCTGGTGAGCGAAAGCTCGTGGGGGTTCAAGTCCCCCCATCCGCACCAAATCTTTGATTTTGTTTAATAACAAAATCAGAGTTAATAAAGTCGCCAATCTAGCGCTTTATGATTGCAAGTTGAGATGATTCTCAATATACTTGCGCAAGTTGTCGCGGGGTGGAGCAGTTTGGTAGCTCGTCGGGCTCATAACCCGAAGGTCGTCGGTTCAAATCCGGCCCCCGCAACCAGCTTCCCAGTAAAGGAATCAATTCCGATACTGTCACAGGTTCTGGATATATCAACCTCGTCATTACGGGGTTTTTTGTTATCTGGGACTTACAAAACTGTCATGAGAATGACATTTTACTGGGGCTATTAGGCCCTTTTTTTGTTTTTCTGGGGGTAACCTTGGCTACATTAGAACGCAAACTGGTAGAGATGCTCAAAGCACCAGTTGAAGCATTAGGCCATGAGCTTTGGGGTTTGGAATATATTCAAGCAGGTAAGCACTCTATCTTGCGTTTATATATAGATAACGAAAAAGGCATTTTTATTGAAGACTGTGCCGACACCAGTCGTCAAGTGAGTGCAGTAATGGATGTTGAAGATCCAATCTCAACAGAATATACACTCGAAGTTTCATCACCAGGTGTAGATAGGCCGTTGTTTACTGCTGAGCAGTACCAACTTTACGTCGGTGAGACCGTAAAAGTACAATTAACGATGCCTGTAGCGGGCAGTCGTAATTTAAAAGGAACCGTTGTTAGCATTGAGGGGCAAATGCTCACTGTGTCTGTAGACGGCAACGAACTGATAGTTGCTTTGGATAATATCCGTAAAGGCAATTTAATCGCTAAGTTTTGATGAATTCAAGGTGAACGAGGCAAGAGAATGAATAAAGAGATCCTGCTAGTCGCTGAGGCGGTTTCAAACGAGAAAGGTGTACCACGCGAAAAGATTTTTGAAGCGTTGGAAATAGCACTCGCCACAGCAACCAAGAAAAAGTATGAAGGCGACATAGAAGTTCGCGTTGAGATTGATCGTAAAACTGGCGGTTATGAAACATTCCGTCGCTGGATGGTCGTGGAAGACACTGGAGAGCCGTTAGAAAATCCTTTCCGTGAGATCACACTTGAAGCTGCAAAGTATGACGATCCAGAAATAGAGCTTGGCGGCTTTATTGAAGATGAAATTGACTCAGTGGCGTTCGATCGCATAACAACACAAACTGCTAAGCAAGTTATCGTACAAAAAGTACGTGAAGCCGAACGTGCACAAATTGTGGAACAATTTCGTGATCGCGAAGGCGAGCTAATCGTTGGTGTCGTTAAGAAAAGTAACCGCGAAAGCGTAGTGGTTGACTTGGGTAGCAATGCCGATGGTGTGTTGTTCAAAGAAGATTTAATTTCACGTGAATCTTTCCGCCCAGGAGACCGTGTTAGAGCATTGCTTTACTCGGTACGTCCAGAAGCACGTGGCGCTCAGTTGTTCTTGACGCGCACTAAACCTGAAATGCTTATTGAGCTTTTCCGTGTTGAAGTGCCTGAAATTCAAGATGAGATGATCGAAATCATGGGCGCTGCTCGCGATCCAGGTTCTCGCGCAAAGATTGCGGTTAAATCTAATGATCGCCGTATCGATCCTATCGGTGCGTGCGTTGGTATGCGCGGCGCGCGCGTTCAAGCTGTGTCAAATGAGCTTGGCGGTGAGCGTGTTGATATCGTGCTGTGGGATGATAATCCAGCGCAATACGTGATCAACTGCATGGCGCCAGCGGACGTTGCTTCTATCATTGTCGATGAAGACAACCACTCAATGGATATCGCCGTTGAAGCTGATAGCTTAGCGCAAGCCATTGGTCGTAATGGTCAAAACATTCGTTTAGCTACTCAACTATCCGGTTGGGAACTTAACGTAATGACTGTTGATGATATGAAAGCGAAGCATCAAGCAGAAAGCGCTAAAGTGGTTAACCTATTTATTGACTCATTAGATGTTGATGAAGAGTTCGCCCAACTTCTGGCAGACGAAGGCTTTACTTCATTAGAAGAAATCGCTTACGTACCGGCGTCAGAATTACTTGAAATTGACGGATTTGACGAGGATATCGTCGAATCTTTAAGAGAGCGCGCGAAAGCGGCGATCTCAACTCGCGCACTTGCGACAGAAGAAGCACTTGATGGTGCTGAACCAAGTGAAGATCTACTCGCCTTAGAAGGGTTAGATAGACACTTGGCGTTCGTAATGGCAAGCAAAGGCGTAATTACGCTTGAAGATTTAGCCGAACAAGGCATTGATGATTTGATCGAAATTGAAGAATTGACAGAAGAAAAAGCAGGTGAGCTTATCATGGCTGCCCGTAATATCTGTTGGTTTGGCGAAGAAGCATAAGTCGATCAACAGAGGGGAATTTACACATGGCAGATACGACAGTAGATAAATTAGCCAAAGAAGTTGGGAAAAGTGCAGACCGTTTGGTCGAGCAGTTTTCTCAAGCTGGCATTAAGAAATCGACAAACGACACGGTTTCTGAAACAGAAAAACAGCAGTTGCTTGATTTTCTAAAGAAACAACACGGCGGCGATGCAACGCCACAGAAGATGACATTACAGCGTAAGTCAGTTTCGACATTGAGCGTTGCAGGCAGTGGCGGTCAATCAAAAGACGTTAAAGTCGAAGTACGTAAAAAACGCACTTTCGTAAAACGTGACGAAGCAGCAGAAGCTGAACTTGCAGCAGCGGCTAAAGCTGAAGAAGATGCGAAAGCAGCAGCGGCCAAAGCAGAAGCTGAATTGAAAGCTAAAGCCGATGCTCAAGCAAAACAAAAAGCTGATGCAGACGCTAAAGCGAAAGCTGAAAAAGCAGCTAAAGCGAAGACAGAAAAGCAAGAAGCTGCGCCAGCCCAAACTGCTGACGAAAAAGCGGCTAAAGATGAAGCGGATAAGCTTCAAGCTGCTAAAGATGAAGTCGCTAAAGCTAAAGCTGATGCTGAAGCCGCTGCAGCAACAGAAGAAGCACGTCGCCTAGCAGAAGAAAATGCTAAGCGTTGGGCTGATGAAGAAAAAGCACGTAAAGAAGCTGAAAAGACAGGTGATCACCATGTGACGACCTCGACTGAAGCGCGTGCTGCTGAAGATACTGCAGATGCAAACGCTGAAAAGCGTGGACGTCGTCCGCGTAAGCCTTCTGCAAATGCGGGTAATAATGCGAATCCAAATGCGAATGCGGGTTCAGGCCGTCCAGGCGGAAAAGGTAAGCGCGGTAAAGATAACCGTCGTGATAACCGTAATTCACGCAACTCTCGCAACAATCGCAGTGTTGCACCTGAGTCTATGGACCATGCATTTAACAAATCTGCTGTTGTGGTTAAAGCAGATGTCAGCATTGGTGAAACAGTTTCAGTGTCAGAACTTGCTTCTAAGATGTCAGTTAAAGCGACTGAAATCATCAAGCAAATGATGAAAATGGGTTCAATGGTTACCATTAACCAAGTGCTTGACCAAGAAACGGCACAGCTAGTGGCTGAAGAAATGGGTCACAAAGTGATTCTAACTCGTGAAAACGAGCTTGAGCATCAAGTGCTTGCTGACCGTAACGGTGATGTTAGCGTTGAGCCTCGTGCTCCTGTTGTGACTATTATGGGTCACGTTGACCATGGTAAAACATCGCTACTTGATTACATTCGTCGTGCAAAAGTTGCTTCAGGCGAAGCCGGTGGTATTACTCAGCATATTGGTGCTTACCACGTTGAAACGGGTAACGGCATGATCACCTTCCTTGATACTCCTGGTCACGCAGCGTTTACCGCAATGCGTGCTCGTGGTGCCAAGGCAACCGACATTGTTATTCTTGTTGTGGCAGCTGATGACGGCGTTATGCCACAAACAATCGAAGCTATTCAGCATGCTAAAGCAGGCGGCGTGCCACTGATTGTTGCAGTGAACAAGATTGATAAGCCGGAAGCCGATCCTGATCGCGTTAAGTCTGAGCTGTCTCAACATGGCGTAATGTCAGAAGACTGGGGCGGAGA
>JAOIUG010000080.1 GCA_028223395.1 Shewanella sp. | reverse complement strand
GCACGTCATGAACCGGACTAAGAAAATCACTAAAAAGCATATGAGTAAGCTTAAAAAAGCCAACTCAAAACTTAACACGACTAACAAACCTAAATATGTGTCTAAGGCTGAGCGGGCGCAATTAGCAGCGTTAGAGACGCCTTTAGAGTGCGAAGTCGCAACCGAGCCTACAGTACTAGCGGAGCACTAAAACGGCTGCCAAGGTAATGAAAACACCCCCGCTGACGCGGTCAAACCAATGTAGTCTATTACTTGATTTCAGCTTAGGCGCTAACACGTTTGCCATACAGGCATATAGCATTACAAAGCTAAAATCGACAATGGCCCATGTGGTTGCCAATATCGCCAACTGTGGTGCTTGCGGCGCATCAACATTAATAAATTGCGGAAAAAGCGCGGCAAAAAAAGTAAGTCTTTCGGGTTACTTATTCCAACCAAAAAGGCTTGTTTGAATAATGCGATAGGATGAGCGTTGCTTTGAGTTTGCTTGAGAGTGAACGACTTGTGTTTTGCTGGGGTGAGTAATAACTTTACGCCTAGACAAAGTAAGTATGCCGCGCCGCACCACTTGAGGATGATAAAACCGTACTGCGTGGCATTTAGGAGCGCGCCTAAGCCGGCGGTAGAGGCCATCATTAAAATCAGCGCTGCAATGACGCTGCCTAGCGCCGTTGCTAAGCTTCGGCGCTTGCCATAATGAATGCCGTGTCCCATAGACAAAATAGCCATTGTGCCTGGTGAAATCGCAATAAGTAAAATGGCAAACAGGTATAACAACCAAGTATCGATATTCATAAGAGAGCGCTTTTATTATTCATTATTGGTTGTACTCTTATTGTACTTTTTATTTAGAACGCACTATAACGAGCGATTTGTTCTTAGGCAATGTTATTTATTAACACTCAAAATCAGGGATTTTTTTGGGATGTTTGCCTTTAATTGAGCGATAAAAGTGGAGAATATCATTCATATCTTGTTGCATGTTATCTGTTGTGTTTATCCCTTGTGCAATAACGAGTGTTTTGTTTTCAAAATCAAATCCGATAGTAACAATAGGCACTTGTGCTTTTTTGGCTATATGGTAAAAACCGGTTTTCCAACGACTAACAGCGCTCCGTGTTCCTTCAGGTGCTAGTGCTAAACTGAACGTTGGATTTGAGGCGAAAAGGGCGGCAACTGCATCAACTAAGTTGTTGTTTTTTCTTCTATCAACAGGTGTTCCACCTATAGCACGAAAAAACCAACCCCAAGGCGGAATAAAAAGTTGGTGTTTACCAAGAAAGTTAATCTTAGCGCCTAACGCGCCGCGGGCCAGTACGCCTATCACAAAATCCCAATTGCTGGTGTGTGGGCCTACGATAGCAACGTATTGCTGATTTTGAGGTAAACTGCCTGCTATTTTCCAGCCAAAGGCTTTGAGTAATTTTTTACAAAATGATTGAAACATAAAATTAAAACCGCCTAAGCTATTGGGGGTAAATATGAGTACTTTCTATCACTTTTATCCGTTAATTCTTATTGGATTACATGATATGGAGTCGTGTAATTGTGTTGGCACTCGGTTTGATCATACGCGTTAAAAGGTTCGGCGCGTCATAAGCGAACTTAGTATTAAATATCAACCGATGATATTGCGAATAAGTTTGCTGAGCAAGAGCTTATCTGGGATATTCGTTTAACTCTGACGTGTAGGCGCAATAGCCTTTAAGTGGGCTCACGCCCACTTAAAGTATGGATTAGAAATCAACTAGGGGCGTTATACGCGCTGATGAGTCAGCATGTTTTTATGAGTTAGTCGACTGTGATACTCACTTATTGCCATGCTATAGCACCGATTAGTGGTGATGCTCTTTTGCGTGTTCAGTGTCATTATCATGTGAATGCTCATGTGACTTTGTTTTGCGCACTATGAGTCGACTCATAAACTTACGTGGGCCTAAGCGCAATAAACTTGCAGCAAAGAGCGCGGCGACCACACCTAGACTTATACTATTAAATTGATTAGGTAAATGCAGCACTTGTTGCCACTGCGGGTGCAACCATTCTACGAGCAAGAGTAACACAAACAATAATACAAGTAACATACTTCTTTGTGGCCAATTCATTAGCTTTAACTGTGCAAAGTTAATAATAGGCGCTGCAATGAGCGGTAGCATCACCGCTGTTGTTGTCCAGCCACTGTAAGCAAGTGATAGTGATAATACAGCCGCTCCAAGGTTACAAAAGCGCATCGGTAAAAATACAATCAATAACACAGTGACTTGTACAATAGGGCTCGATAAAGGGACTGCCGGGTGACCAATTAAATTGGCTAAAATCAAGCTTAATACAATCCAAGGGGCGCTGCGATCAACAAGGTGCCCAAAGCCAAATCGTGTGGCTGAATCAAGTTTTGTATCATGGGGATCGGTAAGCTCAACTTTGCTATAAGTCAGAAACGCGCCTATCAGTAACACCGCGAATGCTTGGAATAACGCAAAGGAAACGCCTAATAACAGGCCGGTAATGATGATAGCCTCAGGCCCCAACAGCCTTTGTAGCCAGCGCCGAGACAGAGATTTATCTTGCGGTGATAAACCAAAATGAAACCGTAAACTTGCCACCGCATAACTGAGCAGTAAAACGGGTGCAATAGTATGCATCCAGTCCAGTAGATGTTCAGTTGAATGATTGTGATTGTGGCCAACAGGATCCATCATTAGCAATATAAACAGTAGGCCGATCCCGAAGAGACTTCCAATACCAGCTTGATACTCAAATTGTCCAAGTTTGTCAGAAGGGGGTTGACCGTGAGGTTGATGCAGCACAACGTGCAGGATAGAACCTGTAACAAATGATTGTAAATAAACAGTATTCTCTAAGCTTAGTTGTGACAGGAATTGCTCGCCAGCAAAATAGCCAACAACGGTAAGCAGGATCATTGTGGTTAATACTAGCATCGACCAGCGACTGCCAATTTGTGGCTTTAATAACCACCAAATAGCGACGCCGACGGGTAAACGGTGCAAAATAATGCCCAAGGCAAGCAAGGGAGAGTTACCTGATTGCTGCGCTAAAATCAGCGCCCCACCATCGGTAATGGTATGCAGTAATAATCCGCCGATCCCAAGTGCCAGTGTTACATTGTGAGTCATCTCTGAATGGCGATGAAACACCCGCTCACTTAACGTTGGTCCCCAGATCCCAATGACAACAAACACAATGGTCAAAAATCCACCGTGCTCAAGGAGTTCTGGTAAAATATGGATCAATACCAAGCCGCCCAGAGACACGAAAATAAATCCGTCTAGACCTTTTTGTAACCCCGTCCCCGATGAGAAAAATCGGTAAAATAAGGGCCCCAGTAAGAGTGCAATACAGCTAGCTAATAGATACAGCATGAAGATCCCATTTCAGAGCTCGAGCGCGAAAAAGCGCCATAGTATACCAGTGTTACAGTGAATGTGCAGAGTGATGAGCTGAATTTACATTATATCGCACTGCTGAAGTATTCATGTTAATTGTGAGCGAATTAGTGATGAGTGCAAATATTTTTATAACTTTTCGTTAGCTTTAGCGCAAAACATAATAGAATACCTATCTAACTAGAGCTATTTAGGCCCTTTAATTTATGGATACTTTCTCTGCAGCTGTGATGCTGTTTTTAATCATGGACCCTCTCGGTAATTTACCTATATTTGCCTCCATTTTACGGCACATTGAGCCTAAAAAGCGCCGCCGAGTGTTAATTCGAGAGTTGTTGTTTGCGCTAATCATTATGTTGCTGTTTTTATTTGCGGGGGAGTCGATTCTTAACTTCCTGAATTTACGTTCTGAGTCCGTCAGTATCGCGGGTGGGATTATTCTGTTTTTAATCGCAATTAAGATGATTTTCCCACAACCGGGAGGTGTTACGGGTCTGCCTGCGGGTGAAGAGCCCTTTATTGTGCCAATGGCTATTCCGCTAATGGCTGGGCCTTCAGTATTAGCCGCGCTGATCTTATTGGCCCATACCGACGGTAACCGAATGATGGACTGGACGGTTGCGCTATTAGCGGCGTGGGGAGTGAGTGCAGTTATTTTACTATTTTATAAAGTCTTCACTAAAGTGTTGGGTGAAAAGGGGCTCACTGCCGTCGAGCGTTTAATGGGCATGGTGCTGGTGATGATTTCAGTACAAATGTTCTTAGATGGTGTGGCCAATTATATGCAGGCTTTTCAACCCAAATAAGCTTTGTAAAAGACAGTGACTGCTGTGGTCACTGTCTATCTTGTTGCCAAGGTGCTAATGGCTTGCTGCGCAGCAGGTAAAAATATCTCACTGACAATCAGCTGTTCTTGTGCATGCTTAAAATAACGTCGACGTCCCCAAAGTGCCTGATCAGGATTTTGGTTTAATGACGCAGCCAATTGGGCGATTTTGCTGCAGGGGGTAAAATGAGCAACCTCGATAATGCCAGGGGTAAATTCATTTTTAGAATAAAGCAATTCTCCCAGCGGCCTGACGCCTAAACCGAGAAACGCTTGTTGTTTTTTTTCCAGTAAACGTCCCGGAATTAACGTTCGGGCAAATACCCAAGGGATCCCGTCAAGGATCAGTAATACTTCCCTTATCCACACTTTTGTCTGTTCAGGGTATTCATCGGCGAGTGGCGACAGGGTGTCTTCGCCTAAGAGCTTAACTTCAAATATTTCACATTGTGCTTTTAATTTTTCAGTTAAACTAGCGGTGCTTAACAGCCACTCTTTAAAAGGAGAGGCGGGAAGCTGGGTAATGTTATCTGGTGACTCCCACTTAATTGATTCACCATAAGGAAAGCTTAACCTAGTCACAATCATCCTATTCTCGGTACAATGCTCACAAACTGCTGCAGTCTAGCATGGCAGCGTGCGCTCAGGTAGTGACCCAAGGTTAAGGTAGAGACAGATAAAGGAGTTACGTTAAAAGTGAAAGTCATCATTATCGTCCTACTGTTAGGGCTCAGTAGTAGTTTTAAGTTATGGGCTGCGAATGAAAAGCCACCAGCACAATATGCTTATTACGGTTTAGAACCTGAGATAGTGACGAACTATATATCCAATCGAAATAAGTTTGGTTATGTACGACTGAGCGTTGAGTTTATGGTGAAACAACCAGAAGATCTCATCAGTTTAGAGAAACATGAACCATTACTGCGCGCCGCAATAGTCGAGATTTTAGGGTATCAAACTGCCGATAAAGTGAAGTCTTTAACAGGTAAAGAAGAGATAAGGCGTGAATGTTTTGAGATGGTCAATCGTTTATTAGAGCAAGAAACAGGCAAAGAGTTAGTCGTCAATTTACTGTTCACCAAATACTTATATGATTAGGGACTGTTGATCTTTCGAGCTTAGTTTTTGTTCGAATTCAATTATTTTAATACCAGACTTGAGCGA
>JAOIUG010000079.1 GCA_028223395.1 Shewanella sp. | reverse complement strand
TTTCTGTTTCAATAATCGCCATGATTAAGTCGGTACTGATCCCGTGTTTACGGCTGGCGCGACGGGCATAGTTGATATACTTACTTCCTGCAATGCTGACGTGTTCTTTTACCATTTTAATCGCAACTTGAAAACGCGAGTTGACTTGTTTGCTGTGTAAGATTAAGGCGTCGGCATAGCGTGATGCACGCCATTCATATTCAATCGCCTTGCCTTCTTTATCGAGTATTTGTTGCCAAAAGAATGGCTTTTTATTTTTGTTGATTAAGCCAAAATCCTCTGCGGTTTGTGCATCGATGATGCTCGGATCTATCTGAGTTAATAAGACTTGCACCACCGCCTTTTTGAGCTGGGCTTTAGTGTGGGTTTGGACCAAAATTAACCCTCGTTTGAAGTCGATGTAAGTCGCTGCTTGCAGATTTTGTTTAAAGACCAATACTGATGGCTCTATCGGCCGTGAGGTTGTGTTTTGGCCTTGATATTCAAGTAGCAAAGCTGCGACATCGGCCTCGTAGTTGCTCAAGTCTAATTGGCTACTGTTGGCTAGAGCGTGGTTTGCTACCGTTATCAAAAATGTGCAATAAACAATGCTGAGTAGCTGGGAGAGGTGTTTAGGCATTGATCACACAATGAAGGGTTATTTGAGGTCATTATACATTGATTTTTGTGCTGCCACAGATGCGCTGCGGTTTTAGGTTGGCACACGAGCTAACAGCAGAGCCTGCTCAGGACATGCATTGTTATGAACAGGTGACAGGCAAGGCGCTCAACTCATGCATTAACAAATAGGGCAAAGCCCTCAAGCGAGCTTTATCGCTTAGCTGTTTTAATGTTTTACAGCATTATTGATGTACAAGGTTGCCATTTTTAACCACATCTACACACGAGGCTACACCATAAGTGTAAGCGAGCTCGGCGGGAGTGCTGATATTCCATAGGCAGAAATCTGCGTTCATCCCGACATCTAACACGCCGACATGGGCGTCTATGCCTAAAGCTTTGGCGGCGTTACGGGTCATGCCTGCGAGTGCTTCTTCTGGCGTTAAGCGCAGCAAAGTGCAAGCCATGTTGAGCATCAATCGGCTGGAGCATAATGGCGCTGAAATGGGGTTGTAATTACTGGCAATAACCATTGGCACTTGGTATTTGCGTAGTAAGTCTATGGGCGGATGTTGGGTTTCACGTTGAGCGTAAAATTCGCCGGGAAGTAGCATGGCGCAGCTGCCACTTTGACTGAGCTTTTTGACGCTTTGTTCATCAAAATGCTCGATGTGAGCGACAGCCTTGACGTTTTGTTCGGCTGCTAAGCTCGCACTGTTTGCTGTGGATGCGTTGTCAGCATGCAGTTTGACATTGAGCTTTGCAGCTTTGGCTGCGGTGAGTATGCGCTGTGCTTGAGTTAAGCTAAAGGCGCTGTGGCCACAGGACACATCGACGGCGTCGGCGAGGTTGTCGGCAACCACTTTAGGCAGCATTTGGTTGATCACTAAGTCGACATAAGCATTTGGGTTGTCGGTGTATTCTGGCGGAACAGCATGTGCGCCAAAAAAAGTGGTGTGCACATCGACATGGTGATGCTTGCCTAACTCACGCGCTACGCGCAGGAGTGTTAATTCGGTTTGTGTATTTAAGCCGTAGCCTGATTTTATTTCAACGGTGGTGACACCTTCTTTGGCTAATGCATTTAGGCGTTGGCGAGCGAGTTCAAACAATTCGGCGTCGTCTGCGTCGCGGCATGCTTTGACGCTCATACTGATCCGGCTGCTCTTTTGACTGCCGTGACCTTGAAGCTGTTGCTCAAAGTCTGCTGAGTGATTGCCTGCAAACACTAATTGCGTGTGGGCATCAATCAGCCCCGGTGTGAGCCAGCCGCCTTTGCCTTTGTAAATAGGCGTGGCGAGTACGTCAAACTCGGGCAATTCGCTGCGTTTGCCTATCCATGCGATTTTTCCGTCCTTAACGGCGAGGGCTGCATTTTTGATTGCACCATAAGGCGCTGCAATACTGGGCGACATGGTCGCGATGTTGATATCAATCCAGATCTGATCCCACGACATAGTGCTTTCTCTTTTTGCTGGTTGCTAGCGGTGACAAAATATTAACACCACATGCTGCCTTGAAAATAGCAAATTAGCGAGCGGGCATGTGCAATAGTTTGGGATGGTAGTGGTGTGACTTGGCATATAAAGCGATAAAACGGTTATCTTTGTTGTAATGAACGGGTTGGCTTGGTGAGGTGAATATAAGGCTCACCAAGCCACTTTAGAGGCTACGTTACATGCGTGAGTCCATTTCTTTGATCTTTAAACTCATCAATTGCTGAGTCCACTGGGCTTTGTTGATGCCCTCTATCCAGAGTACGCGGCTTTTTCGGGTTTGCCCTTTACGCAGATAGCTATCTGGCATTCTGAAAACGGCTTGCCAGACTTTCACGGTTTCTTTTTTGATTAATGCGCCAGAGTCGGCAAATAGACTCACTTCAAGTTCGATCATCACGTAATGCTCACTGCTGTTACTTGATAGCTCGAAAGTTAACCCTAAGCGGCCGTCATCATCCCACTGGCTCTTGGCAAGACTCACCTTGACGCCGCCTTTAGCGGTCGATTTAAGTAACGCAGATTGCGCGATGGCGCTAGGCGTTAAGGTGGCTGCGCTAGTGGGCGCGATTGCCGTGTTCGCTGATGCGTCACCTTTGTATTGGGGGGTGGTTGGGGCGCTCGACTCAAGGATCACGTATTCCCAGGTGAAATCATCGTTAAGCTGTACGGTCACGCCATTGGCTAACGTGACTCTTGTGGGCTCGTCGGCAAAGGCGGGAAGAGACAGCGAAAGCAATGCTGTGCAGGTGTATGTGAGTAACGTTTTATGCATGGCGGTAAACCTTGTAAAGAGGGTAGTTCTAGCATAGACAAACTACTGTAAGATTAATACTGGCGGGATCAAAAACTGTAACACTTCTTGTTTACGTGAGGCGGTCAATGTTGATGTTAGCATGTATTGTCATGAAGGCGTCGCGCCAGTTGTGCTAGGGTTGAGGCAATCGTGATTGGATTGTTGTTAGGCTTTGGATTACAGTCAATAACTATCCTTAGAGCGCGCCGCAACATTAAATTGGTGACAACGAATGTTAACAACCTTTGGTGTTGAGTCTGTTTTGTGGTTTTTAGCATCTAAACACATTATTAATTATTTCAGTCGGAGAGACTTATTTTGGATCAGCAATTACGTGTAACGGTAACCGAGTGGTTAGCGGCATTGGGTATCAATAGTCAGCCTACAGATGGGTTTTCTACCGCTATTTTAATTGCAGCTTGTTTTATTGCGGCCATGATAAGCCATTTTATTATGAAGTATGGTGTAGTGCGCACCATGAACACAGTGATAGCTCGCTCCCGAGTACACTGGGACGATGTTTTTATGCGTTACGCTGTGCTTGAAAAGCTCGCCAAATTAGTGCCTTTGTTATTGCTCAATATTACGTTGCCGTTAGCGCTCATTGAGCATCCTGTGGTGGCCAGTCTTATCGACAGGGCGCTTGATGTGACCATCGTGGTGTTGTTTGTGGGGACGGTTTTTAGTGCGTTAGATGCCGCAAATGAAATTGCGGATGTGAACTTGGTCAGCCGCCGGTTACCAATAAAGAGCTTTGTGCAGTTATTTAAACTGTTTATGTTTTTTGTTGCCATTATCATTTCTATCTCCATTCTTGCTGAACAATCACCAGTATACTTTTTAAGTGGTTTAGGTGTGGCAACCGGTTTGGTGATGTTAGTTTTTAGGGACACTATTTTAGGTTTTGTCGCTGGTATTCAATTGGCGGCAAACAGAATGGTTAGCCCTACCGATTGGATCCAAATGGATAAATATGGCGCTGATGGCTCAGTAGAGGAAGTGTCTCTTACAACGGTTAAAGTCCGTAATTGGGATCAAACCATCACGATGATCCCAGCTTATGCATTGGTGTCTGATGCATTCAAAAACTGGCGAGGGATGTCGGAATCGGGAGGGCGTAGAATTAAACGTGCAGTGCAAATCGATATCAGTTCTGTCGGTTTTTTAACAGAACAGGACATGGTTAGGTTGTCTAAAATTAACCACCTAAAAGCGTACTTTGATGCAAAAGAAAAAGATATTCATACATTTAACATGAAGGTTAAAGATGCCGATATGCCGGTTAATAGCCGCCATTTGACTAACCTTGGCACCTTTCGAGCTTACATGTTGGCTTATTTGAAACAACATGAGAATGTGCACCAAAACATGACGTTATTGGTGCGGCAACTGGCCCCCACATCCGCGGGTGTGCCGATAGAATTGTATGTGTTCAGTAATGATACTCGCTGGGCAGTTTATGAAGATATTCAAGCTGATATTTTTGATCATGTATTTGCTATTTTGCCTGAATTTGGCCTCAGAGTGCATCAAGCGCCAACGGGTGATGACGTGCGTAGTTTACAAAAATTACAGTAACGGTGCAGTGTATTGAGCTTCTCGAGCAACAATGCATTAGTCGATCGAATGTGTTGTTGCTCAAGCTCATCGTCCACAGAGGTTAAGCTGCTTGATACTCTAATGATAACGACACCGAGTCGGCAAAGCGTAACGCATGAGGTTTATCAATCGTCACTCGGGCGTATTGAACCCACGGATGCTGACTACTTATCTCGAGCACGTCAGAGACTAGTTTTTCGAGTAGTAAAAAGCGTCCACCTTCAACATGTTGGATCACCGCTTTGGTGACTTTTTTATAATTGAGCGCTTCATCAACATTATCTTCACGAATAGCATTACTGGCTGGATAGTGGATTTCAATATTAATCACCACGTCCTGCATTTTTTCACGCTCTTCAACATTGAACCCAATATATGTGCGTAAGCGTAAGTTGGTCACTTTAATAATGGCATTACTGGTCGTCATTTATCGTCCTCTTTACTTGTCCTCGGGCTAAGATGCGTGATTTTTCTGTGAATTGAAAGCCGTTTTAGGTTTCACCGGTATGTTCACCAACAATATCGCCTATTTTAAGCACCTCGTTTCAGAGCGGCAGGTTACTCATTTTTAGGCTAAAGCGCCTACGCACGGCTCTAGCAATTAGGTTTTATGCTGAGCGGCCTTAGATTGTCGGTATAGCTTCCACTCTTCAATAACATCGCCATTTGGTAGAGTGCAATAGCCCACTTGTCCGCCTGTCTCTGACTTAATGCTGAGCGTTCCCCCTTGAGTAATGCAGTAACTCGAAGCAGGATTGGCCAGTTTAACTTCATCGGCATGTGGCGGCATGGACTCGCATGCTGTCAGCCATAATGCGCTACTCATTACAGCACAAGCGATTGTAGGTGTTTTCATGTCTTATTCCCTTTCATGTGTTATGAGTGATGAATATTAGTAAGCAATGCTTATATTGCATAAATATGTGTTTAATTGCGTGTTGATGTCAAATTCACTGTCATTAT
>JAOIUG010000007.1 GCA_028223395.1 Shewanella sp. | reverse complement strand
GCGACATCGTTCTTTGTGGTCTTGAGTACGGTAAAGTCCGTGCGATGAAAGATGAAAACGGTAAAGCAATTACTGAAGCTGGCCCATCAATTCCAGTAGAGATCTTAGGTCTTTCTGGCGTGCCATCAGCCGGTGATGAAGCAACGGTTGTCCGTGATGAGCGTAAAGCGCGTGAAGTCGCACTTTACCGTCAAGGTAAGTTCCGTGATGTTAAGTTGGCTCGCCAGCAGAAGTCTAAACTTGAAAACATGTTCGCCAATATGGTTGAAGGTGAAGTTCAAGAGCTTAACTTGGTACTTAAAGCTGACGTACAAGGTTCACTTGAAGCTATCGCTGATTCGCTTAACAAGCTTTCAACTGACGAAGTTAAAGTTAACATCATCGCTCGCGGTGTTGGTGGATTGACTGAGACAGACGCCACTCTAGCTGCGGCATCTAACGCGATTATGGTTGGCTTTAACGTACGTGCTGATGCACAAGCGCGTAAAGTTGTTGACAGCGAAAGTGTTGACCTACGTTACTACAGCATCATCTATCAGTTAATTGATGAAGTTCGTGACGCAATGGGCGGTATGTTAGCGCCAGAATTCAGACAAGAAATTATTGGTCTTGCTGAAGTTCGTGATGTATTTAAATCGCCTAAGATCGGCGCGATTGCCGGTTGTATGGTGACTGAAGGTACTATTAAGCGTAGCGCGCCAATCCGTGTACTACGTGAAAACGTGGTTATTTACGAAGGTGAGCTAGAATCTCTACGCCGCTTTAAAGATGACGTTAACGATGTTCGTAACGGCATGGAATGTGGTATCGGTGTGAAGAACTACAATGACGTCAGAGTTGGCGATCAAATTGAAGTCTTCGAAACCGTTGAGATAGCGCGTACACTGTAACCTATCATTATCAATGATAAGGGCGGCGTTAGCCGCCCTTAATATTTATGGTAAAATATTATGGCAAAAGAATTTAGTCGTACACGCCGTATTGCACAGCAGCTGCAACAAGAGTTAGCGCAAGTGCTACAACGTGATATGAAAGACCCTCGTATTGGGTTTGTGACGGTCAACGATGTCGATGTTTCGCGTGACTTGAGCTACGCCAAAGTGTATGTCACTTTCTTTGAAGAAGACGAAAAGCTTGTTCAAGAGAAGGTCGAGGCACTTGATAGTGCAGCAGGTTATATCCGATCTCTTGTCGCTGGGCGTATGAAGTTACGTGTGATGCCAGAGCTGCGTTTTATCTATGACAGTTCATTAGTTGAAGGTATGCGCATGTCTAATCTTGTTAGCCGAGTGATCAGCAATGATGAAGCAAAGCAGCAAGAGCACGGCACAGCTGACAACATGAAGCAAGACACTGACAAGGCTGAGGACGACAAGTAATGGCGCGCCGTTCTCGTGGTCGTCACATTGATGGAGTGCTGTTGCTAGATAAAGACACTGGCATGAGCTCGAACTTTGCATTACAAAGAGTCAAACGCTTTTTTAATGCCAACAAAGCCGGGCATACAGGTGCGCTTGATCCATTAGCAACAGGCATGCTGCCTATCTGCTTAGGTGAAGCAACTAAGTTTTCACAGCACTTACTCGATGCTGACAAACGCTATTTAGTGACTGCTAAGCTCGGTCAGCGTACTGACACTAGTGACTCTGATGGTGAAGTCGTTCAGACACGTGAAATCGACTTTACGCAAGCGCAACTTGATACGGCACTTGAGCATTTTCGTGGTAAAACGATGCAAGTACCATCAATGTATTCAGCGCTTAAATACCAAGGTCAGCCTTTGTATAAATATGCGCGTGAAGGCATTGAGGTGCCACGTGAGGCGCGGCCTATCAATGTGTTTGAGCTTAACTTTATCAGCCTAGAAGGCGATGAGTTAACCTTAGATATTCATTGCTCTAAAGGCACTTACATCCGAACCATCACTGATGATCTGGGTGAAATGCTGGGCTGTGGCGCGCATGTGATCATGCTGCGACGTACTCAAGTTGCAGGTTATCCCTATGATAATATGGTCTCCTTGGCTCAGCTTGAAGCCTTGGTGACTCAGGCTGAGACGGAGTCATTAACATTAGCAGACGTGTTAGATCCCTTATTATTGCCGATGGATACTGCCGTCAGTAGCTTCAAAGAAATTAATGTCTCTGATGACATCGCCCCGTTCTTGATGAATGGTAATCCTGTTCAAGTGGCAAACTTACCTGTTGATGAACTGGTGCGGATAACGTTAGGTGCTGAGCGCAAATTTGTTGGCATTGGTCAGATGAATGATGATGGACTGCTTGCTCCTAAACGACTTATCGTCATAAGAGATGAGCCAGTAGCAACATAACTTTTTTTTATCGCAGTAATGCGGTTGCTACTGGCCAGGTTAATGGGTAGAATAGCGCGCTCACTTTGGCTGAGTTAGTGATCGGCTAAAGATTTTTAATTATTATTTTGGAGATAGAAATGTCACTAAGTGTTGAAGCGAAAGCTAAAATCCTAGCTGAATTTGGTCGTTGTGAAAATGATACTGGTTCTTCTGAAGTTCAAGTTGCTCTGCTAACTGCGCAGATCAACCACCTACAAGGTCACTTCAAAGAGCACATCCATGATCACCATTCACGTCGTGGTCTACTGCGTATGGTTAGCACACGTCGTAAACTTCTTGCATACCTTAAGCGTACTGAAAATGTTCGTTACCAAGAATTGATCAAGAAGTTAGGTCTACGTCGTTAATCTTTATTAAGATAACGCTTGATCTATAAAAGGAGGCTTAGCCTCCTTTTTTTATATTTACCGTTTAATATTATAAGTTTTATTTTTATTTCATTCGCTTAAAAAGCCATGGTTCATGGCGTGGTGAGTGGGCGCTTTGCTGAGTTACCGAACCGATCTGCTTTTAAATTAATATTTCCGCTTTATCAGTAATCTATTCTCTTTATCTATTCGATGAACTTGCAGTATACTTGTGCGCGTAATTAAGGTAATTAAATTTAAGGAATGGTTCACGTGAATCCAATCGTAAAGAGTTTTGAATATGGTCAGCACACCGTTACGTTAGAAACGGGTGTTATTGCACGTCAAGCAGACGCTGCTGTTTTAGCTAGCATGGGTGATACCACTGTATTGGTCACTGTTGTGGGTAAAAAAGCAGAAGAGCCTGGTCGTGATTTTTTCCCATTAACGGTTAATTACCAGGAAAAAACATACGCTGCAGGTAAGATCCCAGGCGGATTTTTCAAACGTGAAGGCCGTCCATCTGAAAGCGAAACACTGATTGCACGCCTTATTGACCGTCCGATTCGTCCACTGTTCCCAAATGGTTTCAAAAATGAAGTTCAGGTGATTATCACTGTTGTTTCTGTTGATCCTGAAATCAACCCAGATATCATTTCAATGATTGGTACTTCTGCTGCGTTGGCGATTTCTGGCTTGCCATTTAATGGCCCGCTAGGTGTTGCACGTGTTGGTTATACTGATGGCGAATACGTACTTAACCCTGATATCACTCAGCTAGAAGAAAGCCAGCTTGACTTAGTCGTAGCTGGTACAGAAGGTGCAGTTCTGATGGTTGAATCAGAAGCGGCCTCTTTACCTGAAGAAGTGATGCTAGGCGGTGTGGTTTACGGTCACGACCAACAACAAATTGTTATCAACGCGATTAACGAATTTAAAGCAGAAGCGGGTAAGCCTGCCTGGGATTGGACTGCGCCAGTTCAAGATCAAGCGCTTGTGGCTAAGATTAAAGATTTGGCAGAATCAAGTCTTACTGAAGCCTACCAAATTGAAGTTAAGCAAGATCGTTACGCGCAAGTCGGCGCAATTAAATCCGCTGCAAAAGAAGCGTTACTGGCAGAAAACCCAGACGCTGATGTACGTGAAATCGACGGCCTTCTCGGTAGTTTAGAGAAACGTGTAGTACGTAGTCGTATCATTGCAGGTAACCCACGTATTGATGGTCGTGAGCCAGATATGGTTCGTGCACTAAACGTAATGGCGGGTGTGCTACCACGTACACACGGTAGCTCATTGTTTACGCGTGGCGAAACTCAAGCACTTGTTACTTGTACTTTAGGTACAGAGCGTGATGCACAAAAAGTTGATAGCATCATGGGTGAAACGACCAACCGCTTTATGCTGCATTACAACTTCCCTCCTTACTCAGTTGGTGAGACGGGTTTTGTTGGTTCACCTAAGCGCCGCGAAATCGGTCACGGTAAGCTGGCATGGCGTGGTATTAACGCAGTTATGCCTTCTGCTGAAGAGTTCCCGTATAGCGTGCGTGTGGTATCTGAGATCACTGAATCAAATGGTTCAAGCTCAATGGCTTCTGTTTGTGGTACTTCACTTGCGCTGATGGATGCAGGTGTACCGATCAAAACATCAGTTGCTGGTATCGCGATGGGTCTAGTTAAAGAAGGCGACGACTTTGTTGTTCTTTCTGACATCCTAGGTGATGAAGATCATCTTGGTGATATGGACTTTAAAGTGGCGGGTACGCGTGACGGTATTACGGCATTGCAGATGGATATCAAAATTGAAGGTATCACTAAAGACATCATGCAGATTGCGTTACAGCAAGCCTATGGCGCGCGTGTGCATATCCTAAATGTAATGGATCAAGCGATTGGTTCACATCGTGACGATATCTCTGATCATGCCCCACGGATCACAACGCTTAAGATTAATCCTGAGAAGATCCGTGATGTTATTGGTAAAGGTGGCGCAACCATTCGTGCACTGACTGAAGAGACGGGCACTACGATTGAACTTGAAGATGACGGCACTGTTAAAATTGCTTCTTCAAATGGCGAAGCCACGAAAGAAGCTATTCGTCGTATTGAAGAAATCACTGCTGAAGTTGAAGTGGGCACAGTGTACAACGGTAAAGTTGTTCGTATCGTTGACTTCGGTGCGTTCGTGACAATTCTTCCAGGTAAAGATGGTCTAGTGCATATTTCTCAAATCGCTGAAGAGCGTGTGGCGAATGTGTCTGACTACCTAGAAGTAGGTCAAGAAGTTAAAGTTAAAGTGATGGAAGTGGATCGTCAAGGTCGCGTGCGTCTTTCTATGAAAGAAGCGGCACCTAAAGCTGAAGCGCCAGCAGCAGAGTAAACGCTAAAGCGTATATCCAAGAGGAGGCCAATGGCCTCCTTTTTTTATGGTTGTTTTTAATGAATTGGGATCAATGGTAATAACAAATGACATTATTTTAATTACTTAATAGCAGTCACAACGTCAGATTGCTATTATTGGCGATATAGCGGAATTCAAAAGGTTAAATGGATGAATCAAAAAGTGCGTGTTGCGGCAATGGCTGCGATAACAGGGGTCGGTATGGCACTGAGTGGGTGTGCATTGAGCCCATTAGAGAGTCAACAACTGGATGCGATTAAAGTTGCTCCTGTGCCTGCAAGCTATAAGGAAGAGGTTACTTTAGCGAAGCTTACTGACATTTTATCAAGCATGGAGTTGACGCCTGAGCAACGTGCTCGATTTTTGTATGATCGCGGAGTGAGCTACGATCGACTAGGAATGCGCATTTTAAGCCGCATTGATTTTATTCAAGCGTTAAAGCTGCAACCTAACCTCGCTGATGCATATAACTTCCTTGGTATTTACTATACGCAAGAAAATGAATATGAGAGTGCTTATGAAGCATTCGACGCCGTCCTTGAGCTATCACCTGACTATGATTACGCTTATTTGAATCGCGGGATCTCTTTGTATTATGGACAGCGGACAGAATTAGCCCTATTAGACATGCGCACGTTTTACAACCTCGATAAATCAGATGGTTATCGAGTATTGTGGCTTTACCTTGTAGAAAGAGAGAACGATGAAAAAGCCGCAATAGCTAAGATGGCGGACCATCGCACCAAGTTAAACTCCGACACTTGGTCAAGTGCTTTGGTGGATTACTACCTGGGGCTGAAAAGTGAAGCAGCAGTATTTGCATTAGCCAAAAAAGGGCTCAAGCAGCCTGATGAGTATGCAGAGCGATTGTGTGAAGCTTACTTTTATATGGCCAAAAGAGCGCAACAGCTTGGCAATCATACCCAAGCTGCGACTTACTTTAAGTTAGCTTTAGCAACTAACGTCTACGATTTTGTTGAACATCGATATGCGCGGCTTGAGCTTGAAAGAGGCGTTGCTGCTGCAAACTCAACTGCTAACTGAGTTTAGCGTACGCTTTGAAGCCTCCTAAAAGGAGGCTTTTTTAGCGGCATAATAAGGCGCTGGCCTTACTTTAAGCTGCCGCGCCAGTAGCCAAAATTTAGGTGAACAGCTATAATTGCCGCCTTTGTGAACTCCCAGAATTACAGGTATACATGTCAGGCTATAAAGTTGAGGTCGACAAACGTCGCACTTTCGCCATCATCTCTCACCCAGATGCGGGTAAAACCACCATTACTGAAAAGGTTCTTTTATTCGGCAACGCGTTACAAAAAGCGGGCACAGTAAAAGGCAAGAAATCAGGTCAGCACGCTAAATCAGACTGGATGGAGATGGAAAAAGATCGTGGGATCTCGATTACAACCTCTGTCATGCAGTTTCCATACAATGATGCGTTAGTTAATCTTCTTGACACACCGGGTCACGAAGACTTCTCTGAAGATACTTACCGCACATTGACCGCGGTAGACTCTTGCTTAATGGTGATTGATTCAGCGAAAGGTGTAGAGCAACGCACCATTAAATTAATGGAAGTGACTCGCCTACGCGATACGCCAATTGTGACTTTCATGAACAAACTCGATCGCGACATACGCGATCCTATTGAGTTAATGGATGAAGTTGAGGAGGTGCTCAACATAAAATGTGCTCCTATCACTTGGCCCATTGGTGCTGGCAAAGAATTTAAAGGGGTTTACCATCTTTTACGTGATGAGGTGATCTTGTACCAAAATGGTATGGGCCACACCATACAAGACTCCAAAATCATTAAAGGTCTCGATAACCCAGAACTTGATGAAGCGATTGGCAGTTACGCAGATGAGATCCGCGATGAGATGGAACTGGTAGCCGGTGCGTCGCATGATTTTGATCGCGAACAATTCTTAAAAGGTGAGTTAACGCCGGTTTATTTCGGTACAGCATTAGGGAACTTCGGTGTCGATCATATTCTTGATGGCATTGTCGAGTGGGCGCCTACCCCGCAGCCTCGTGAAACTGAAGCGCGAGATATTGAGCCAACAGAACCCAAGTTCAGTGGTTTTGTATTTAAAATTCAAGCTAACATGGATCCTAAACATCGTGACCGCGTGGCATTCATGCGGATCTGCTCTGGTCGTTATGAGCAGGGCATGAAAATGCACCATGTGCGTTTAGGTAAAGATGTAAACGTTAGCGATGCATTAACGTTTATGGCGGGCGATCGAAACCGCGCAGAGGCGGCCTATCCAGGCGATATTATTGGTTTGCATAACCATGGCACTATTCGTATCGGTGATACCTTCACCCAAGGTGAGAAGTTACGCTTTACTGGAGTGCCAAACTTTGCCCCAGAGATGTTTCGTCGTATTCGTCTTAAAGATCCATTAAAGCAAAAACAGCTGCTAAAAGGCTTAGTACAGCTTTCAGAAGAGGGTGCTGTACAGGTATTTAGACCACTAGATAGCAATGATTTAATTGTAGGCGCTGTGGGCGTATTGCAGTTTGAAGTGGTCGTTGGCCGATTAAAAACAGAGTACAAAGTTGAAGCTATCTATGAAGCCATTAGCGTTGCGACAGCGCGTTGGGTTTATTGTGATGATCACAAAAAATTAGATGATTTCAAGCGTAAGTGCAGCATGAACTTAGCCCTTGATGGCGGTGATAACCTGACCTATATCGCACCGACTATGGTTAACCTTAATTTATCAATGGAGCGCTACCCTGATATCGAGTTTGCAAAAACCCGTGAAAATTAATGCCCATCGTTAAGGTCTGCAGTATAGGAAACCCAAGCGAAGGCTTGGGTTTTTTTGTATTAATAGATCTAACAATCAAACCACTATATCTTTAACTCTCATATTTCTCTTTAAAAGCGCCGCTTTGCTCAAGCGGGCTGAACGAGGCTAAATCAACGAGGTTAAGGCGAATTGGAAATGAATAAACAGGGAGTCAAAATACCGATGTTAACCCGCGTCAGCACGCAAAGTGATTTATCTGCACCGCTCCCTTTAATCGATAGTCACGCGCATTTAGATTTCAGCGAATTTGATCATGACAGAGCAGCGCTGTTTAAGAAAATGCATACAAAAGGGATCACTCAAGTACTTATTCCGGGAGTATCTGAAGCTCATTGGCACAAGCAAATACGTGTAGCCGCGCAGTATGATTGTCCCTTCGCCTTAGGAATACATCCTTGGTTTTGTGGATCACAAAGCCAGCATAGTGTGTCAAAATTGCGGCAATTATTACTTGAACATCAACAGCAAAAACGGCTTGTAGCCATAGGCGAGTGTGGTTTGGATAAGTTGCATAAAAGTAATTTCACAACGCAATTATCCTTATTTAAAGCACAAGTTATGCTGGCTAAAGAGTTTGAATTGCCTTTGATTATTCATTGTGTAAAAAGTCATGAAGAGGTGCTAAAACAACTCAAATGCAGTAATAATCCTAAAGCTGGCGTGATCCATGGCTTTTCTGGTGGACCTGAACTTGCTCGGCGTTATTTGCAGTTAGGCTATAAATTAGGCATTGGTGGGTTGCTGTTAAATGACAGCGCCAAGAAATTACAGCGGACGGTAGCTGAGCTGCCTCTAAGTGCTTTTGTCTTGGAAACCGATTCTCCTGCAATGGCGCCTAAAAATAGTGAAAACCCTCGTAACACCCCACTTATTTTGCCTTTGTTGCTTAAAAAAATTGCAAGTTTACAAAAAAAAACTAATGTTCTTATATCGAAACAGTTGTATTTGAATGTTTCGCAACTCTTTGACCTTTAGTTTTATTTGTGAAAAACAAAGGGTGGTGTAGTCGTAATAATTGACGAAGTCGTTGAAATAAAACTTCAAAAACTTGATCGATTCGACGCTTTTGGCATTCTGCTCGGGTATAATTGAGCTCGGAAAAGGTTGGTAACAACATAATTAAAAAAGTATTAACAAATTAACAATAGGGTGATGGTTAATGGATATTATAATGAGTTTAGTAGGGGTGGTTACCTTACTTGCGATTGCTTTCGGGCTTTCGAATAACAAAAAAGCAATTAATAAACGTACTGTTTTCGGTGCGTTGGGGATCCAAGCTCTTTTTGGTGGTTTTGTATTATACGTACCACTGGGTGAACAAATACTAGGAGATGTTTCACAAGGCGTTGCTAACGTTATTGGTTACTCTCAAGCGGGGATCAACTTTTTATTTGGTGGTCTAGGCACAGATGCGATGTTCGCAAACGGTGTAGGCTTTGTCTTCGCTATTCGCGTATTGCCTGTGATTATTTTCTTTTCTTCTTTGATTGCCGTACTTTATTACCTTGGCATTATGCAAGTGGTGATTAAGTTTATCGGTGGTGGTCTTCAAAAAGCACTGGGCACTAGCCGTACAGAGTCTATGTCTGCTACTGCAAACATCTTTGTGGGTCAAACTGAAGCACCATTAGTTGTACGTCCATTTATTGCGACAATGACAAATTCAGAACTATTCGCCATCATGGTGGGTGGTCTTGCCTCTATTGCTGGTGCGGTACTTGCCGGTTATGCGGGCATGGGGGTGCCAATTGAGTACTTAGTGGCAGCGTCATTTATGGCTGCACCGGGTGGCCTAATGATGGCTAAGCTTATGCACCCAGAAACAGAAACCACTAACAATGAAATGACCGATTTACCTGAAGACACAGACAAGCCTGCTAACGTCATTGACGCTGCAGCAGCTGGCGCAGCTTCTGGTATGCATCTAGCCCTTAATGTTGGCGCAATGCTGTTAGCTTTCGTCGGTCTTATTGCTATGATCAATGGCATGTTAGGTGGCGTTGGTGGCTTGTTTGGGATGGAAAATCTTTCTCTAGAGCTTATTTTAGGTTACTTGTTCATGCCTTTAGCATTCCTTATCGGTGTGCCTTGGAACGAAGCGATGGTTGCAGGTTCTTTCATTGGTCAAAAGATCATTGTTAACGAGTTTGTTGCTTACCTTAACTTTGCTCCGTACCTAAAAGATATTGCTGATGGTGGAATGGTTGTGGCTGAAACGGGCGTTGCAATGACAGATAGAACCAAAGCTATCATTTCATTTGCATTGTGTGGTTTTGCTAACTTATCTTCAATCGCAATCCTACTTGGTGGTCTTGGTGCTATGGCGCCTAGCCGTCGCCATGACCTTGCTAAATTGGGTATGCGTGCCGTGATGGCAGCGTCGCTAGCAAACTTAATGAGTGCAACACTTGCAGGTCTATTCCTCGCATTGTAAGCCTCAATAGACTGAACGACAGTTTGTCGTTCAGTCTAGATGTTGCTCTGCAAGAGCAAAAGTAATGAGATCAATCATTTTCCAAATAATAAAATTGACGACATGATCAATAACTACGGTTAGCGATTATTCCGGCTTACTACTTAAGATTGTGAGCCATTGAGCAAACTTGCTATAAAGTTCATGATTTTGTTTGCTTGTTAAAACATAGTGTTCGTATTTTTATGTAAATAGTGTTGAAATTTGGCATTAATTAAGTAAAATGCGGCGCCATAAAAACAAATGCTGACTCTTCATAAAGTTGAGCGGTAAACCATAAAAAATGGGGTTGATGATGAAAAATGTTAAAACTATCGCACTAGCTACTGCACTAGCAGCAACAGCTACAATGGCAGCACCTACTTTCGCAGCAGATCGCGGCGAAGATATCCGCTCTGGCGATTACAGCTGGATGCAGTTCAACGCAATGTACGCATTTAACGAACTTCCACGTTCTGACGCTGATGATGGCGGACATGATTACCTAGAAATGGAATTCGGCGGCCGCGCTGGCATCGTTGACCTATACGGTTACGTTGATGTATTCAACCTAGCGACAGGTGATTCAGGCGATAAAGCAACGGGTACTGGCAAGAGCAAGATGTTTATGAAATTTGCTCCACGCTTCTCTATCGATGCAATGACTGGTTGGGATCTTTCTGCTGGTCCAATCCAAGAAGTATACATCTCAACTCTATTTAACTGGGGTGGCGGTGTTATCGGTGAAGACGTAAACAACGCTTCAGTAGGTATCGGTGCTGACGTAATGGTTCCATGGTTAGGTAAAACTGGCATGAACCTTTACTCATACTACGATATGAATGCTAAAGAATGGAACGGTTACCAATTCTCTATGAACTGGTTCAAGCCAGTTGTTAACTTTGACAATGGTACTTTCATCTCTTTCCAAGGTTATGTTGATTACCAATTTGGTGCAGATGAAGTTAAAGCTTATGACAAAAACGGCAACTTCGTAAATACTACATTTACTTCAAGCGGTGGTGCTGCATACTTCGGTCTACACTGGCATTCAGACAACTACGCATTGGGTTATGGTTTAAAAGCATACAAAGATGTATACCTTCTTAAAGATGAAGGAACATTTGGTCTTGAGTCAACCGGTTTTGCTCATTACCTAACGGCTACTTACAAGTTCTAAGCAAACGCTTAAAGCACCGTTAAGTATCTGTCAGAGCCGCGAATATCGCGGCTCTGACTATATGATTAGTACATTAATTTTAGGTATGTTAGTAACGCAAACAAATTAATTTTTACTTAAGCATTAACTATCCTTAATAGCTTGTTTAGGTAAGTATTAATTAACACTGATATAAAATTTACAACGCGTTAAAAAGGACTTTTCGCGGAAAGGTAGACCTAAATTGTATCTCCCTTCCCGGTCTTCATGGATTCAAGTCGTGACACTTGTGTCAAGATGATTGCAATGCTGTAGCACTGCAATGTTGGATACCTGAATTTAAACTTTAGCATAAATGTTGCTTTTAATGTTTACGGTTAAAGTTTGGCAATGCGCGAAGACCCGGCCAATAATGATGAATAAAAATAGCCACTTCTCAGCGTAGCCATACGACAAATTTCTATAAATTTTCACTATTTGAATATGTCTCGGAGAGCTATTATGAGCGACTTAAAAAAAGCAGCACAACAAGCCATTAACTTAATGGATCTGACTACGCTAAATGACGACGATACCGATCAAAAGGTAATTGATCTTTGTCATAAAGCCAAGACACCAGCTGGCAACACTGCTGCTATTTGTATTTACCCTCGCTTCATTCCTATTGCACGTAAAACCCTAAATGAAATCGACGGCGATGATATCAAAATTGCGACTGTCACTAACTTTCCACACGGTAACGATGATATTGCAATTGCAGTATTAGAAACGCGTGCAGCCGTTGCATATGGCGCTGACGAAGTTGACGTAGTATTCCCATACCGCGCATTAATGGCGGGTAACGAAACGGTCGGTTTTGAGCTGGTTAAAGCGTGTAAAGAAGCGTGTGGTGATGCTGCAATATTAAAAGTTATCATCGAATCAGGCGTACTTGCTGATCCGGCGCTTATCCGTAAAGCATCAGAGTTATCTATCGATGCCGGCGCTGATTTTATCAAAACATCAACAGGTAAAGTGGCTGTTAACGCAACCCTTGAAGCGGCTGAAATCATGATGACAGTGATCAGCGAGAAGAATACCAAAGTCGGCTTTAAGCCTGCTGGCGGCGTGAAAGATGCAGCAGCAGCGGCAGAGTTTTTAGGTGTTGCAGCACGTCTTCTAGGTGATGACTGGGCAACGCCAGCAACATTCCGTTTTGGCGCTTCTAGCTTATTAACTAACTTACTTCATACATTGGAGTTAGGCGATGCACCACAAGGTGCACAAGGTTACTGATCTTGGCATCTTAAAGCTTGTTGTTAAGTGTGATCTAAATCTAATTAGGCGTATCAAAAGTCCGTTATCATGTAATTTGATTACGGATTTGATTCCTTTTTAGCTGATTGCTAACTGAATCATTCCATAATAGGAAATTTGGTTACATTCTTGGAGACGATACATGTTTTTAGCTCAAGAAATTATTCGTAAAAAACGCAATGCTGAAGCGCTTTCAACTGAAGAAATCCAATTCTTTGTGAATGGCATCACCAATAACTCGGTATCTGAAGGGCAGATCGCTGCACTCGGTATGGCGGTTTATTTCAACGACATGAATATGGATGAGCGTATCGCGCTTACCACTGCCATGCGAGACTCTGGCACGGTTCTCGACTGGCAATCTCTTGATCTTAATGGCCCAATTATCGATAAGCACTCAACCGGTGGTGTGGGGGATGTCATTAGTTTGATGTTAGGCCCTATGGCTGCGGCTTGTGGTGGTTACGTGCCAATGATTTCAGGTCGCGGCCTTGGTCACACTGGCGGTACACTTGACAAGTTTGATGCTATCCCTGGTTACAATACTGAGCCTGACAGTGCATTGTTTCGCAAAGTGGTTAAAGAGGCCGGCGTAGCAATTATTGGCCAGACAGGCGATCTTGTCCCTGCAGATAAGCGCTTTTACTCTATTCGCGACAATACCGCGACAGTAGAGTCAATATCGCTTATTACCGCATCTATTCTTTCTAAAAAGCTTGCCGCAGGTCTTGATGCCCTCGCCATGGATGTCAAAGTGGGCACTGGCGCCTTTATGCCAACCTACGCAGCATCTGAAGAACTTGCGCGCAGTATCACGGCGGTTGCTAATGGTGCAGGTACTAAAACAACCGCGCTGCTAACGGACATGAACCAAGTTTTAGCATCATGTGCAGGTAATGCGGTTGAGGTAAAAGAGGCGGTTGATTTTATGACCGGTGCTTACCGTAATCCGCGGCTTTACGAAGTGACAATGGGACTTTGCGCAGAAATGCTTACCCTTGGTGGTATTGCAAGTAATGAAGCGCAGGCACGTGCCAAACTCAATGAAGTACTTGATAATGGTAAAGCTGCTGAGATATTTGGCCGTATGGTATCAGGTCTTGGTGGCCCGACTGATTTTGTAGAAAATTACCGTAAATACTTACCAGACTCACGAATTATTCGTCCTGTTTACGCTGACCAAAGCGGTTTTGCAACGGCAATGGATACGCGTGAACTCGGCCTTGCCGTTGTGACGCTAGGTGGCGGACGTCGCAAGCCCGGTGACACACTCGATTACAGTGTTGGACTGACTCAAGTTTGCGCCCTTGGCGATGAGATCAGTGCCGACAAGCCTATCGCCTTTATACACGCTCAATCTGAAGGTGCCTTTGCTGAAGCACAAGCTGCAGTAAAAAAAGCAATTCATATTGGCGACACCCAACCAGAGAAAACTCCTGAGATATACCGTTATATCCGTGAGTCCGATCTGTAATGGAGCACAGTTTATGAAACGTACAATTATTATGATGTTAGATTCTTTTGGTGTGGGCGCCGCGCATGATGCAGCAGCCTTCGGCGATATAGGATCTGACACCTTTGGCCACATCGCACAAGCATGTGCCGAAGGTAAAGCAAATGACGGTCGTGAAGGGCCTTTAAAATTACCTAACCTTGCACGCCTAGGTTTAGGGCACGCATCTAAAGAAAGCACCGGCGAATTTCCGGCTGGATTCGGTGATGATGTTGAGATCATCGGCGCGTACGGCCATGCTGATGAACTCAGCTCAGGTAAAGACACGCCGAGCGGCCATTGGGAAATGGCGGGCGTTCCTGTTTTATATGAATGGGGCTACTTTAGCGAACTGACTAACTCTTTTCCGCAGGAATTAACAGACAAAATACTTGCGCGTGCTGGTTTAACGGAGTTTCTTGGTAACTGTCACTCATCCGGTACCGTTATTTTAGAAGAGCGTGGTGAAGAGCACATGCGCACAGGTAAGCCTATTTTTTATACCTCTGCTGATTCAGTGTTCCAGATTGCTTGCCATGAAGAGAGTTTTGGTCTCGAAAAACTATACGAGCTTTGCATTATCGCCCGTGAAGAGCTGGCCGATTACAATATTGGCCGCGTTATCGCTCGTCCATTTATAGGCACAGATGCAAGTAATTTTGAGCGTACCGGTAATCGTCGCGACTACGCGGTTGAGCCACCAGCGCCAACAGTACTTGATAAACTTAAAGCCGCGGGCGGTGAAGTGGTGAGTGTGGGGAAAATTGCCGACATTTACGCACACTGTGGGATCACTCAAAAAGTAAAAGCTACGGGCCTTGAGGCTTTATTTGATGCCACATTAGAGCAAGTCAAACAAGCCGGTGACAATACAATCGTATTCACTAACTTTGTTGATTTTGACTCACATTACGGCCATCGCCGTGATATTGCAGGTTACGCACGTGCTTTAGAATATTTCGACTCACGTTTGCCTGAAATATTAGCCTTATTAAGTGAAGATGATTTTCTCTTGTTAACCGCCGACCATGGTTGTGATCCAACATGGCCGGGCAGTGATCATACGCGTGAAAGAGTCCCTGTACTGGCATACGGAGCAGGACTTGAGGCCGGTTCACTAGGCTTGCGTAATAGCTTTGCTGATATGGGTCAGTCTATCGCAAGTTATTTTAAGCTTGAACCAATGGAATATGGCGAATCATTCATTCGTCCATAATCCACCATAGCATTTAATTAGGTGGCTCATCGGAGCCACCCACATACAAAGACTAAGTATTAATAACAGTCTCAAATATAAATAGGGGTTTTTCAATGGCTACACCACATATTAATGCAGTAGACGGCGCATTTGGCGATACAGTACTATTTCCAGGCGATCCACTACGTGCAAAATACATTGCTGAAACGTTTCTAGAGAATGTAGAGCAAGTGACTGACGTGCGTAACATGCTAGGTTTTACTGGCACATACAAAGGTGTTCGCATCTCTGTTATGGGCTCAGGCATGGGTATTCCTTCTTGCTCAATTTACGCAACAGAGCTCATTAAGGATTACGGTGTTAAGAACTTGATCCGTGTTGGAACTTGTGGCGCGATCAGCACAGACGTAAAAGTCCGTGACGTGATTATCGGTATGGGTGCTTGTACAGACTCACAAACTAACCGCTTACGTTTCCGTGGCCAAGATTTTGCCGCTATTGCTGACTACGGCTTACTCAGTGCAGTGGTTAAAGCCGCTGACGCAAAAGGTACAAAGTACCGCGTAGGTAACGTATTCTCAGCCGATCTATTCTACACGCCAGATCCAGAAATGTTTGACGTGTTGGAAAAAATGGACGTACTTGGTGTCGAAATGGAAGCCGCTGGTCTGTACGGCGTAGCTAAAGAGTTTGGTGCTAAAGCATTGTGTGTTGTGACGGTATCAGATCATATCCGTACTGGCGAAAAGACAACCTCTGATGAGCGTCAAACTACATTCAATGAAATGATTGAAATGACACTAGAAGCAGCTATCACGCTTTAAGTGCAACTCATATCCTCATGGCGTAAAGCAAATTGATGAGTGATTAAAAGCGGACATTTAAAGTCCGCTTTTTTGTGCCTATTGGAATTAAACCAAAGCAGATATGGTTGGTTTGAGAGGTATTTAAGTCAACAGAGGTGTTTTCTTTTCATGCATAAAAGACGCAAAACATCCCCTAATGAAAGCTGGCTTTAAATAATGACTGGTTTCGATAAATTCTTGAGTTGGCTTATGACGAGAGTTGACTGATTACTACGCGCGTTAAGGAAAGCGCGGTAACACCTTACCCATTGTTGTTGTGGCTAACTAAAACAGTTCAGCTTGATAAACGTCTTTAAAAAGCTCGAATTTTAATGTGCTTTTTTAAAAATTAATCGCTTCATCACCGTCTTCACCACCAAAGTAATATGGATTATATTCTACTCCACTTTATGGCTTATTGCTTAATAAATTCGCACCACATGTGTTATCTCTATTGGGCTGAATAATAATTAAACGGTTCAATAAAATAAATTATAATACCCATAATTAGGTATTTTTGTGGGTTTTATTAATGATCTTGTTCACGTTTATTAACATAAAGTGCTAATCAGTTAGCAACTTTGTTTTAGATCAACTTTTAAAATGGTATTCGGCTTTATAACCCTTGATATAATGATGACACAAAGGGATTAAAATAAATGAAAGTACATACATTAACCTTAGCCGTTCTTGCCAGTTTAGCGTCTACAGCAGTCACTGCTGAAAGTATCGATCCATTGAAAAAAGCGTTTATTGACGATTCAAAAGTTGCGGTTCAGTTCCGCTTACGTTATGAAGATGTCGATGTTGCTGACATTGGTCACGAAAATCAAACCACTTTACGTACTCGCCTAACTTATAAGACCGGAGAGCTGTACAACTTATTTGCAGTGACTGAAATAGACGATGTACGCTCAAGCGATAATGAATCATTGATTGCTGACTATGAGTACACGCAAATTAACCAAGGATACATTGGTTATAAAGGGCCTGCTAACACGCTTGTTAAATTAGGACGTCAGCGTATTTTACTCGATAACCAACGTTTTGTCGGGGGAGTTGGCTTTCGCCAGAATGAGCAAACTTATGATGCATTCTCAATAAAAAATACTATTTTAGAGGATTTAACGGCTTATTATGCTTATGTCGCGACGGTGAATCGTATTTTCCCTGAAGGCTCTGGTAAAGAGGAGCATGAGAATAAAACTAACTTAATTAATATTCACTATTCAGGTTTAAGTTTTGCGAGCATTACCGGTTATGGTTACTTAATTGATAATCAAGATCTTGCTGCTTTTTCGACCGACACTTACGGCCTTCGTGCTACCGGTGATGTGAAACTCGATAGCGTTAAATTAAGTTACGAAGCTGAGTTTGCACAGCAATCTGAAGCAGCTAATAACCCAGTTAACTACAGTGCTAGTTATTATAAACTCGGTGCTGGTGTTCACGTTGATGGTATTGGCTTTAAAGCTGGTTATGAAGTACTGGGCTCAGATAACGGTAAAGCGGGCTTCATTACGCCACTGGCGACTTTGCATGCGTTTAACGGTTGGACAGATAAGTTTTTATTTGGTGGCAAAGGCAACTGGGATAACGGTTTAGTTGATGCCAATGTGATGTTAACGGCGAAAGTGGCGGGCTTAAAACTATTAGCTAAATACCACAAGTTTGACTCTGACTTTGGCGACATTGATATGGGTAAAGAGTGGGGCGTGGCAGTGACTTACCCATTTGCAGAGCATTATAGCGTAGGTGTTAAGTACGCAAGCTTTAGCGGCGCTGATAAAGGCTATAGTTTCTCAAATGATGCTGACAAACTTTGGTTAACTGTAGAAGCTAAATACTAGTTGAGCGCTCAGGTATGATTAGTAGCTCAATGAGCGTTCAAGTCACTATTATGGTATTGCACCCTCATTGAGCTCATTTAAACCGCGGTTGATATTTTGACCATTGGGCAAGAATACAGATTGTTGCCTGCTTTTTACTGTTCATATTTTTACCGCTATTAACTGACTTTTTTAAAAGCCTAAAAGCTTAAAAGTTTTAAATTATGAGTCAGATGTGTTGATCGTTACTTTAAGGCGGCTTTTATTGCGTGGTCATTTAAGGCTATTTATCACAAGCAAGCCCAGTATCGTGGGCTTGCTTGCGTCTTTTAATTGCGCTTATTTATAGCGCGTTGCTAAAAATTTGGCAAATTTCTTCATGTGTTGCCTGCTTAGGGTTTGTTAATCCACAAGCATCTTTAAGTGCATTATCTGCAAGGGTTGGAATATCTTCTGCTTTAACACCTAACTGAGTTAGATTTTCAGGAATTTTTACTGCGCTTGATAATGCTTTAATGGCTTCAAGGGCTGCGTTTGCACCGTCAGTGTCGCTCATGGCGCTCACATCAACACCCATTGCCTGAGCCACATCTTTTAAGCGTGCAGGTACCACTTGCGCATTATAAGCTTGTACATGAGGGAGTAACAATGCGTTACATACCCCGTGCGGTAAATCGTAGAAGCCGCCTAGCTGATGCGCCATTGCATGGACATAACCTAAACTGGCATTGTTAAAGGCCATTCCAGCCAAGAACTGCGCATAAGCCATTTGATCACGCGCTTGGATGTTTTGACCATTATCTACCGCTTCGACTAAGTGACCTTTAATCAGCTCAATGGCTTTGATAGCGCAGGCGTCAGTGATGGGGTTTGCGGCGGTTGACACATAAGCTTCAATTGCATGAGTGAGCGCATCCATTCCCGTTGCCGCTGTTAAACCGGCAGGTTTTAGTCGCATTAATTCTGGATCATTGACTGATAGCAGCGGCGTGGTGTGTTTGTCCACAATGGCCATTTTTATGTGGCGCTGTTCATCGGTAATAATACAAAAACGTGTCATTTCACTGGCGGTACCCGCAGTGGTGTTGATAGCCACAAGTGGCAGTTGCGGCTTGGTTGACACATCAAGACCTTCATAGTCTTTGATGTGGCCGCCATTCGTGGCAACTAAAGCAATGCCTTTAGCGCAATCATGGGGAGAGCCACCGCCAAGAGAGATCACAAAGTCACAGTGATTACTTTCTAACAATGCCAGACCTGAAGCCACATTGGCTGTGGTTGGATTGGGCTGTACACCATCAAACACAATTGCAGCAATGTCGCTGCTGGCAAGTTTACTGACAACTTGCTCAACTAAGCCCATTTCCACTAACGGTTTATCTGTCACAATTAAGGCTTTTTTAAAGCCCAGCGTTTTAATATCTGCAATGGCTTCTGTCACAGCATCTTGACCTAAGATATTGACAGAAGGAATAAAAAATTTAGTCGCCATAAACTCACCTATACACTTAATGTTAAAATTTATATTCATTATCTGGTAATTAAAGTACCAATACTGGTGTGTCGATGGTGTGATCTGGCTCTTAAAGTCATCAAAAATACCGCATTAATTCGCTAGAAAAGCGATCTGTGTAGCATGGGTGTAACTTTATGACGCTAATAGTGCGGTTAGTTTTTGCTATGGGTTTTATTGTCACTTGCATGTCATCAAACTGTACTTAATCTGTTACTTGTAGCTGGCAAGGTGATTGTTCAATTTAAATTGTGCTTCGCTATACACAAGGAATGGTGCATGGGGCTAGACAAATTATTGTACTTGCAAGGCGTCGGAGCCGATTTTGTCAACAGTCTTGGCGAGAGGGTTGAGATCGCTGAGCAAGATCGCGTCGCCATGTTACGTTGCATGTTGCCAGCCCAATGGAGCAAAACGGATCTGAGTGCTGAACAGATCGCACAGCGGATCTATCAATTAGATGCAGAGCCTTGGACGCAGTTATTGCCTCCTTTTCAACACACAAGCACAGACAAACCTACGCTGAGCTTGTTTCTTCGCCGTTGCTGCACTGCAATACTTAACATTAAAGTGCAGTTTGAAAATGGTGAGGTTATGCAGTTTTCACTCGATCCCACTTCACTGCTCAATCACCCTGACTTGGTTCAAATTGTGGGCGATTATCGAATCGGTGAGCGTGTCTATTATCACTATCAAATCGGCTTTAACCAAACGCTATTTGAATCAGAATTGGTTGTTAGTACAAGCTGTAATGTGTTGCCCTATCTGGGCTTGGGTTATCATGAGCTGCACGTTGAAATGGTGAGTGACACGCAGGCAGTTCAATCACGCAAGGCTAACGGAACGTGGCTTGTCGCTTCGAGTAGCTGTTATCCCGCTGGTGCGGCGCGCCAGCCTGAAAGCCAAAAACACTGGGGCGTGAGTGTACAATTGTTCAGTTTGCGCAGTGAAACGCAATGGGGCATTGGTGACTTTAACGATCTTACTGCGCTGATAAAATGGGTTGCAAAAGAAGGCGGCAGTTTTGTGCAGTTAAACCCTTTGCATGCATTAGATCTTGCTCAGCCAGCAGCATGTAGCCCTTACAGTCCATCAGATCGGCGTCGGCTCAACCCACTGTATATTCATTTGGAGGCGGTGCCGGAGTGGGCGGATTTATGCCAACGCCTCGACACAGCAGCGTTTTCCGCACTTATTGATGATGTCAACGCGATAAAAAAGAAGCTTAACAGTAATCAATGGATCGATTATACCGCGGTGAGTCAACATAAATATCACTTTTTTATGTTGTTATATCATGAGTTTATAAAAAATCATCTCGATAATCATTCAGCCAGAGGTGCGCTTTTTACGCAGTTTGTTAATGAACGTGGTGAAGACTTACATGCCTTTTGTACGCAACAAGTAATTGATACCGCTGATATTGAGGCGTTTTCAGGTGTAGATGAATCATTTTTTGCTTACTTACAGTTTGTGGCAGAGCAACAGTTAGCGCAGTGCCAAGTTAATGCTAAGCAGTGGGGAATGTTTATCGGTCTGGTGCGAGATCTGGCGGTAGGCGCTGCGGCCAATAGTGTTGAAATAAAAAGTGATAATAACCCTTTTTGTGCATCAGCCTCGATAGGCGCTCCGCCGGATCAATTTGCGCCTCAAGGGCAAAATTGGGGGCTGCTCCCTTTTGATCCCATTGCATTAAAGCGCACTGGCTATCAACACTTTATTGCACTGTTGCGAAGTAACATGCAGTCATGTGGAGCATTACGCATTGACCATGTGATGTCATTATTACGCTTGTGGTGGTGGCCGAGTCACCATGCACAAGAAGGTGGCTGTTATGTGTACTACCCACTAGATGCGTTGTTGGCCATCGTCTGCACTGAAAGTCAGCGAGCGCAGTGCTGGGTGATAGGTGAAGATCTGGGGCTGATCCCTCCCGAGATCGTCGGCAAGCTTGCAGCGGCTGGCGTGCTCTCTAATGAACTTTTTTATTTTAGTAAACAGCAGGCTCATTTTACTCCTCCCGCGGATTATAAAGCACAAAGTTTGATGATGTTGGCCAATCACGATGTACCGACATTACGGGCTTGGTGGCACGCAGATGACTTACAGCTGCGACGTAAAATAGGGCTGATAGACGACGAGCACTGGCTGTTGTTGCATGGCGAGCGTGCACAAGACAAACAGCAGTTACTGACCCTGTTGCAGCAAGAAGGCGCTTTGCAGCAAGCAACGGTTAATGAGGTCGATTACAGCGCACTGTTTCATGTTTTGCTTGCCGTCACCGCAGCAGGGCAGTCGGCCCTTTTTAGTGTGCAACTGTGCGACTTAATGATGGACGTTGAGCCAGTCAATATTCCTGGTACTTGGCTTGAGTATCCCAACTGGCAGCGGCGTTTATCGGCCACATTAACGGAGTTGACCACCTCTGCTCAGCGGCGAGGGTTATTACAGCTGTTACAGCAATCTCGTCAATTGACTGAGGCCGATGGGGCAAGCGCTTTGGCGGCAAAATTGGCAGAGAACATCAACACTTCAGCAAACATTCCGACTCCAGCAAGCTCAGCAAGCTTGTCACTTCAACTTAATGGATCCACGCGCTATGACTAATAATGCCCCCGATTTTCAGCATGGTATCGATATCGCCTTATTAAATGGTGAGTACATTGATGTCTTCGCACTTTTAGGTATGCATCGTAATGACAAGGATAGGTCGTTAACCGTGCGTTGTTTTTTACGAGGCGCTTTACGCGTCGATGTCATTTGCATGAAAACCTCTCGTAAGGTTGCCAGTTTAGACAAGTGTGATGAGCAAGGGCTTTTTAGTGGCAAAGTGGCGCGCCGGGTCAACCCCTTTTTGTATAAGTTACGGATCCAATACCCGCTAGCGACAAAAGAGATCATCGACCCTTATCAGTTTGCTAGTGTGCTAGATCCCGCTGACATATGGCTTTTTTCCCAAGGGGAGCAACAGCAAGCTTATCAGTTTCTCGGGGCTAACTGGCGAACAGTCCAAGGCATTGATGGTGTGCAGTTTTGTTTGTGGGCGCCTAATGCAAAGCGGGTGTCATTGATCGGCGATTTTAACCACTGGGATGGCGCGGCTAACGTGATGCGCCAGCATATTGCATATGGACTGTGGGAGATTTTTATCCCCGAATTAACTGCCGGTGAGCGGTATAAATTTGAGATCATCGATGTTAATGGCGACTGCTCTGAGCGCGCAGATCCTTATGCCAAAGCGATGCAATGTGCTCCGGGCAATGCCTCAATTGTTGGGGTTAATGACGTGTATGACTGGCAAGATCAAAAGTGGTGTCAGGCACGCAGCCGTAAAGTGTGGCATCAAGCTGCCATGTCGATATACGAGGTCCATTTAGGTTCATGGCGTCGACAGGGCGATGCCGGTACAGATTATCTAGATTATAACGCGCTCATTGAGCAGCTGATCCCATACGTACTTGAGATGGGCTTTACGCATTTACAACTGATGCCGATCAGTGAATATCCTTTTGATGGCTCTTGGGGATACCAACCGGTAGGGCTTTATGCTCCCAGTTATCGTTTTGGTGATGCTAATGGATTAAAAGCTTTTATTGACGCGTGCCATCAAGTTGATATTGCAGTGCTGCTTGATTGGGTGCCTGCTCATTTTCCTAAAGATCCTCATGGCTTAAAGCAGTTTGACGGTACTTTTTTATATGAGCATGAAGACCCTCGCCAAGGCGAGCATCCTGACTGGGACACTCTGATCTATAACTATGGGCGAGGTGAAGTGCAAAGTTACCTGCTAAGTAATGCGTATTATTGGCTGAAAGAGTTCCACTTTGATGGTTTAAGGCTCGATGCCGTCTCGTCTATGTTGTATCTCGATTACAGCCGAGAAGCCGGTCAATGGTTACCCAATGCCCATGGCGGGAGAGAAAATCTCGCCGCGATCCATTTTTTACAAAATCTGAACCAACGCATGCAGCAAGAGTTTGCCGGGATCTGCATGATTGCCGAAGAGTCAACTGCTTGGCCTGGTGTGACCCAAGTTGTTGAGCACACATCGCAACAATCATTTGCTTCGACGCCACAAAACTTAGGTTTTGACTTTAAGTGGAATATGGGATGGATGAACGACACGCTCAGTTATTTGGGGCGCGATCCTATCCATCGTCGTTATCATCACCATGAGTTTAGTTTCAGTCTTGTCTATCAATACACTGAGCAGTTTATCTTGGCATTGAGTCATGATGAAGTGGTGCATGCTAAGGGCTCATTACTACACAAAATCCCCGGTGATGATTGGCAAAAGTTTGCATCATTGCGGGCTTACTATGGCTTTATGTGGGGGCATCCAGGGAAAAAATTGCTCTTTATGGGCGGGGAGTTTGCACAGCGAGACGAGTGGAACCACAGCCAAAGTTTAGACTGGCATTTGCTGCAATATCCGCCTCATTTAGGCATGCAAACATGGGTTAAAGATTTAAACACGCTATATAAGGCGTCGCCAACACTGTGGTTAGCAGACAGCCATCAAGCCGGTTTTAGTTGGCTAGATTGCGATAATGCCAAGTCGAGTATATTTAGCTTTATTCGCTATAGCGATATCACCGATAGCCACCAAGAGCAGCACTCGGCCTTAATTTTTGTCATTAATATGACTCCCAGCGTGCACCATGGCATCAAGATAGGCTTGCCAACAAGTGGACCATATATCGAAAAACTCAACAGCGACAGTGCGTTTTATGGCGGCAGCGACGTTGGTAATCAAGGCGTGATAGTGGCGCAAGAGTGCGCTTATCAAGGCCAGCCTTATAGCGCGTTAATCACTGTGCCACCACTGGCCTGCCTTGTCATAGGTCAGGCATAACAATGCGGCAAACAGCGGGAAAACCTTATCCCCTAGGGGCGAGTGTGGATGCAAGCGGTGTTAACTTTGCGCTATTTTCAGCGCATGCAACATCAGTGGTTTTATGCTTATTTGACGCCAGTGGCGAGCGCGAAGTGGCGCGTTACCCATTACAGCAAAAAACGCACCATGTGTGGCATACGCATTTACAGAGTGAAGATAAAGCCTTGATCTACGGTTACCGAGTCGATGGACCTTTTGCACCACAAGATGGGCATCGTTTCAATGCCAATAAGTTACTGCTAGATCCGTACGCTAAATCTTGGGTGGGACAGTTTATTGAGCATCCAAGCCACTATAGCGGTGAGTCTGCACCAGCGCTCAGCGCAGATGATTTTTACCATGCAGATAATGCCGCTTACCTGCCAAAATGTCAGGTGGTCGATGTCGCGGCGTTGGTTAAGAGCGCCCCGATTAGCCACATAGCCCAAAGGCACAATAGTGCAGATGATCTGACGGGGCACATTATTTATGAGCTCCATGTCAAAGGGTTTACACAGCAATGTGAAGCTTTAGAAGCAGCAAAGCGGGGAACCTATTTAGGGTTAGCAGATCCCAACATCGTGCAGTACTTAACGGCGCTTGGGATCACTTGCGTTGAATTACTGCCAGTGCACGCTTTTATCAGTGAAGCTTTTTTACAAGAAAAAACACTGACCAATTATTGGGGATATAACAGCTTGAGTTTTTTTGTGCCTCACGAAGGTTATGCTTGCCAAGCCTCCTGGGCGCCGAAAGCGATTAGCCAGTTTAGGCAAATGGTGGATACATTACATCAAGCGGGGATAAGCGTGCTACTTGATGTGGTGTTCAATCATACCGCTGAAGGAGGTCACCTCGGGCCAACGCTGTGTTACAAAGGAATAGATAACCTCAGTTATTACCGTTTAAACCCAGACGATAAGCGTTTTTATATTAATGATTCCGGCTGTGGTAACACACTAAATATTAATCACCCCAGAGTGTTGCAACTTGTTATGGACGCATTGCGCTATTGGGTTGAAGTGATGGGTGTCGATGGATTTAGGTTTGATCTTGCCAGCAGTTTAGGACGAGAACCCCATGGTTTTGACCCCGGCGCGGGCTTTTTTGATGCCATAGCTCAAGATCCGCAATTAAGCCGAGTCATACTTATTGCAGAGCCGTGGGACCTTGGCCCTGGAGGCTATCAACTCGGCGGATATCCACAAGCCTGGGGCGAATGGAATGATCGATTCCGCGATACCGTACGACGCTTTTGGCGGGGCGATTTGGGCATGTTACCTGAGCTTGCGCGTAGGCTACATGGCTCAAGTGACTTGTTTGAACACGCAGATAAAGGGGCAGATGCCAGCGTTAACTTTGTGACCAGCCATGACGGCTTTAGTTTGCACGACTTAGTCAGTTACACATGCAGACACAATGAACTCAATGGCGAGCAAAACCGTGATGGACACACTGAAAATTACAGCCACAATTATGGCGAAGAAGGTCACAGTGATAACAAAGAGCTGACAGCGCTGCGCCAACGGCAAACGCGCAATATACTCACTACATTGTGCTTATCACAAGGGGTGCCAATGTTGCTCGCTGGTGATGAAATCGGTCACAGCCAACAGGGTAACAATAATGCTTACTGCCAAGATAATGCGATCAGTTGGCGAGATTGGAGTCACACCGAAGCGCAGCAAAGCTTGCTGCATTTTGTGCAAACACTGATAACCATTCGTCAGCGATTTTCAGCCCTCTATCCCCGCTCGTTTATTCACCAGCCAGCCACCCATGAAGGGGCAGGATTGAGCTGGTTTTGCCGCGATGGCAACCCCATGAGCAAAGCACTTTGGCGTGATGAGCATGCGCGCAGTTTAAGCTTGGTGCTAAGCGGCGCAAAAGATGCATCCACAAATCACTCACAAGCATTGTTATTAATGTTGAATGCCGATGAACAGCCCTTGTTTTTTACGCCCCCAGCGCTAGAAGGTTTTAGTGCTTGGCACTGCGTGTTGCACACTCAATCAGCAGACTTTGAGCATGCTCAAGCCGCGCAGCCTGCGGATGTTCATCCAGTAAATTCAGGCTATGTGCTGCAAGATCGCAGTTTAATGTTGTTTTCTGCTCAGTCAAAAGGAATGACCCATGACCACACCAGTCAAGCCCACTAAGACCAAACTGACCAAGGCGATAGCCAAACATACCTGTGAGCCTTGTGATGCATTTTCGTTGGTGATGGCGCGCCATGTTAGCCATGGTTTAGGCCAAGATCCGCTGGACAGGCAAGAGCTGTTTCAAGCTTTGGCCACCACCGTTAAGGAAAATATGCTCGCACATTGGCGTGAAACCCGCGTCAATGATGCGCGCCAAAACCGTAAACAAGTGGCGTATTTATCGCTTGAGTTCTTGATGGGACGCACACTCGGCAATGCATTACTTAATCTTGATATTGAGCAGACCACTCGCGAAGTGCTGCACCGTTACGCCGTCACGTTAGAAGAGCTTGAGCAACAAGAGCATGATGCCGGCTTAGGCAATGGCGGTTTAGGGCGCTTAGCGGCATGTTTTCTAGACAGTTGTGCCAGTATGGATCTGGCGGTGACCGGCTATGGTATTCGTTATGAATACGGCATGTTTGCCCAAAAACTGGTCAATGGTTTTCAAGTTGAGCGGCCCGACCGCTGGCTAAAAGAGGGGAATCCGTGGGAAGTCAGAGCCGTCAAACATAATGTTAAAGTGCCATTTTTTGGCCGCACTGATCACTATGTTGACCGCGATGGACGCAAGCACATCACCTGGATAGACACCCAAGATGTGCTTGCCGCCGCATATGATATGCCAGTACCTGGCTATCAAAATGGCCGTATTAATACGTTAAGGTTATGGAAGGCAGAAGCTACAGATGACTTTAATTTAACTGAATTTAACCAAGGTGATTACAGCGAAGCGGTAGCGTGTAAAAACATGGCCGAGCAGATCACGATGGTACTTTACCCTAATGATGCCAGCGAAAACGGAAAAGAATTACGTTTGCGGCAACAGTATTTTTTGTCTTCAGCGAGCTTACAAGATTTACTTAATCGTTGGATTGATCAGCACGGTCAAGATTTTAGTGATTTTGCCAAGTTCAACGTGATGCAGTTAAATGACACCCATCCGGCGATAGCTATCCCAGAATTAATGCGCTTGCTGGTGGATGACTACTTTTTGGAGTGGGATGATGCGTGGCAGGTGGTTAGCCAAACGATGGCGTACACCAATCACACCTTATTACCTGAAGCGTTAGAGCGTTGGCCTGTAAGAACGATTCAACACATGTTGCCACGTATTATGGAGATCATCTTTGAGATCAACGCCCGTTACCTTGAGGATGTAGCCCACCAATGGCCAGGCGATCCTGATAAACAAGCGCAGATGTCAATCATAGAAGAGGGCGCTGAGCCACATGTGCGCATGGCATATTTGGCCATTGTTGCCAGCTTTTCGGTCAATGGTGTGGCAAGACTGCACACTCAATTGCTGAGCTCTGGGTTATTTAGTCACTTCTATCAACTTTGGCCACACAAGTTTAATAACCGCACTAATGGCGTGACACCAAGACGCTGGCTGGCTCAATGCAACCCTAAGTTAGCTGCTTTGCTTAGCCAGCGTTTGGGCGATCAATGGATCAGGGATCTCACTGAGCTTAATAGGTTAAATGCATTAACTGATGATGCTGGCTTGCTTAATGAATGGGCGGCGGTGAAACAGGCAAATAAAATGCAATTGCGGCAACTGATCGCCCACGAATGTGGCGTTGATTTTGACGTCAATATGATGTTTGACGTACAGGTTAAGCGGATCCATGAGTACAAACGTCAACTGCTTAATATCTTGCATGTGATCCATCTTTACCAACAGATCCGTCTCGGTCACACCGAAGGTTTAGTGCCACGTTGTGTATTGATTGGTGGTAAAGCCGCACCGGGTTATGCCATGGCAAAGCTATTGATAAAACTGGCCAATAATGTGGCACACCGAGTGAATGCCGATAAAGTTGTCGCACCTTATTTAAGGTTTGCTTTTCTACCCAATTACAATGTCAGTGCAATGGAGAAAATTTGCCCCGCGACCGATTTGTCTGAGCAAATATCGACCGCGGGTAAAGAAGCATCAGGCACCGGCAACATGAAGTTCATGATGAATGGCGCGTTAACCATTGGCACATTAGATGGAGCGAATGTCGAGATGTTAGAAGAAGTAGGCCCAGACAACTTCTTTTTATTTGGCCTCAATGCTGATGAAGTGACGGCGCTGAAACAACACTATCAGCCCGCATCGTATATGGCAGCGCCAAGCGCCTTGTCAGCGGTGATGCAATTACTTGAAAGCGGCCACTTTAACTTACAAGAGCCGGGGATCTTTGACGACATCATCAATAGCATCAAAAGCCCGCATGATCCTTGGATGATTGCTGCTGACTTTGAATCTTATCGCCAAGCTCAGGCTGACGCGGCTACAGCTTATCAAAATCCAACACGCTGGACTCAAATGAGCATCAGAAACACCGCCGCCAGCGGGCGTTTTTCCAGTGATGTCACCATAGCGGGTTACCGCGACGAAATTTGGAAAGCCTAATGTATATATCAGTCAATATTCCCCTATTACGGCCCGCTCAAGGAGAGCACTTATATGAGCAATAACCCACGTTACATTAGTAATTTAACTCGTGATACTTACGCGATAATTTTAGCGGGTGGACGGGGCTCACGTTTGCATGAACTGACCGACTGGCGCGCTAAGCCTTCTCTTTATTTTGGCGGTAAATTTAGGATCATCGACTTTCCTTTATCCAACTGCATTAACTCCGGGATCCGCCGTATTGGAGTGGTGACGCAATATAAATCTCACTCGCTCATTAGGCATGTGATGCGAGGCTGGGGGCACTTTAAAAAAGAGTTGGGGGAGTCAGTGGAGATTTTACCGGCCTCGCAGCGTTATTCAGAAAACTGGTATCAAGGTACTGCTGATGCGGTGTTTCAAAATATCGATATTATTCGCCATGAGTTACCTAAGTACGTGATGATTTTATCTGGCGATCATGTTTATCGTATGGATTATGCCGGCCTACTTGCCACCCATGCAGAGTCAGGCGCAGACATGACGGTCTCTTGCCTCGAAGTGCCGAGCGCGGAAGCCGCTGGCGCCTTTGGCGTGGTTGAAGTGGACGACAGCGGAAAAATCTTGGGCTTTGAAGAAAAGCCAGCGTCGCCTAAGCACTTGCCTGAAAATCCAGAAAAATGCTTAGCCTCAATGGGAAACTATGTGTTCAATACCGAGTTTTTGTTTGAGCAATTAAAGCGTGATGCGCAAAATGAACACTCCGATCGCGACTTTGGCAAAGACATTATTCCCGCCATCATAGAAGAGCATGAAGTGTATGCACATCGCTTTAGAAGCGACTTTCCTAATGAAGAGGCGTACTGGCGTGATGTGGGGACACTGGATTCTTTTTGGCAGTCAAACATGGAGTTATTATCGCCCACGCCAGCGCTGAATTTATATGATGCTAAATGGCCAATCTGGACATATCAAGAGCAGCTGCCGCCAGCTAAATTTGTGTTTGATGACGACGATAGGCGCGGCATGGCATTAGACTCGATTATTTCAGGCGGATGTATTATCTCTGGCGCCACAGTGCGCCGCAGTGTGTTATTTAACGAGGTCAGAGTGTGCTCTTATTCAACCGTTGAGGACACGGTCATTTTGCCTGACGTTGTGGTATTGCGAAACTGTCAGATTAAAAATGCCATTATTGATCGTGGCTGCATTATTCCTCAAGGCAGTGTCATCGGTCATAACCATGAGCAAGATCGCGCAAAAGGTTTTAGGGTGTCAGATAAAGGCGTGGTATTAGTCACGCGTGACATGCTGGGTTTACCTGTGGGGTATGAGTAGAACATGGACAATAAAGCGCAAACCCTAACGACGGGCAAGCAAACTAAGCCAAGAGTATTAATGCTGGCGGCAGAAAACGGCGCGCTTGCAGGTGCCAAAGTCGGCGGTATGGCAGATGTGATCCGTGACTTACCTTTAGCCCTCGCAACGCATCAGATCGCGGTGGATATTGCCATGCCTTGCTATGGTTTTTTAGTGCCTGTAGCGGGTGCTCATTGGCTATGTGAGTTAAGCGTTAACTTTGCAGGGCGAGAAGAAAAGGTGACGGTGCATAAAGCGAAACATCCAGATCTGAAGGACAGTAACTGCTATCTTTTTTCTCACCCTTTACTCAATGGCCGCACCGCTATTTACTCTCAAGGTGAGCCATCACGGCCATTTGCAGTTGATGCCAGTAAATTTGCTTTGTTTAACTTAGCGGTCGCGACAGCGCTAGCAATGGGGCTGACGAACACAAACAGCCGCCCCGGCAATGCAAGCCAGCCGGTGATCACTCCCGCACCTGATATTGTGCATTTACATGATTGGCATTGTGGTTTTTTTGCATTGTTACGGGCGTTTGAGCCGCGTTTTAAGGCGTTAAAAAACTTACGCTGCGTGTTGAGTATTCATAATTTAGCGATGCAAGGGATCAGGCCGTTAAGTGGTGATTTATCGTCGTTATCAGCCTGGTTTCCACGGTTATTCTCTCAGTTAAGCTCAACACAGCTCGCGGCCATTATCGACCCTCGTTATCCTCATTGCGTTAATCCGTTACGAGCAGGTATCGTGCTGTCCGATATTGTGCATGTGGTGTCGCCAAGTTATGCAAAAGAAATACTGCAACCGTCTGATCTCGCGCGGGGCTTTTTTGGTGGAGAAGGGCTTGAACATGACTTACGTGAGCGGCTCAATAAACAACAGTTAGTGGGCATTTTAAATGGTTGCATGTACGCTAATAACGGCGAGTTGAACAGTGAGTTAAATAGCGTCGAGCCGGCAGGAAATACGCCCCAAAGTGGCTGGAAAGCGCTATTACAACAAGCTCAAAGCGCAATACTAGGTTGGCAAGTCGGCAAAGAGCAGCTTAGCAGTCAACATTTTGTGGCCCACGCGCGATTGCAACAGTGGCAGCAACAAAAAGAAGCTTCATTGCTCATGACGTCAGTGGGACGTTTAACCGATCAAAAAATGATGATTTTACGCTACCGTTTTCCGGCAAACGCTCCCGAGCGCTGCAACAGAGGCAAAACGGTTTTACAAGTGCTGCTTGAGGGCTTGGCAGCGTTAGTGCCTAACGGTAAGTTCTTGATGTTAGGCAGTGGTGATCAACAGATCTCGCGCGAATTTGCCGATGTTGGGGCTCAACAGAGTAACTTTGTCTTTTTGGAGGGCTATGATGAGCCATTATCATCAGCACTTTATCAACAAGGCTCGCTGTTTTTAATGCCAAGTTCATTTGAACCTTGTGGTATTAGTCAAATGTTGGCGATGCGAGCGGGGCAGTTATGTTTAGTCAATCGTATTGGCGGCCTTAAAGATACGGTGACACACATGGAAAATGGGTTTGTGTTTGAAGGCGAAAACGTGCAAGCGCAAGCACAGGCGCTAATCGCGACCTTTGAGGCCGCCATCGCGCTTTATGGCAGTGCGCATTGGCATACGATGGTAAAGCAAGCCAAGCAACAACGTGTAGATTGGGCAACGCAAGCGGGTCACTATGTTAAGGCGCTATACTGCCAGCAGCACGGTACTATTTAGCGGTTAAGCATTTAAGACTCAGTAAGTGATTTTGCCGACTGATGCTTAACGCACATGATGCTTAGAGTAATAAATGCGCATCGATTTCATGGTACTGGCTGCTAGCATCAATGAGTGATTTAGCGGTTAAGCCCGGCACGCCATAAACTTGTGTTTCAACGCCATACTTTTGGTATACCTTGAGCATGAGTTGATCAAAGTCGCCGTCACCGGATAACAGTACAATGCAATCGACTTCGCTGGCCGCTTCCATGATGTCAATGGTGATCCCAACGTCCCAATCGCCTTTAGCTGAGCCATCGCTGCGTTGAATAAAAGGCTTGAGTTTGACTTCAAATCCAATGTGCTTTAGTGCATCTTGAAATTTTAACTGACCATCATCACCGCGGTGAATAGCATAAGCATTAGCCTGGGTGATCTCCCCCTCATGAACTAAATGCTGCCAGAGTTTTCGGTAGTTAAACTGGCGACCATAAGCTTGTCGACAGGTGTAGTAGATGTTTTGAACATCCACAAAAAGAGCCATTTTTTTCACACAAGTTCCAGATTAACAAGTTGCTTTAAAAAGGCATACTAACGGGTTAATGCAGCAATGCCCACCCGCAGGTACTTTAATCAACAATTATCACATCATCAGTGCTGGTAATGGGATCTTGAACGTCTGCTGATGGGCACTCAGCAGCGGTGGATTCAGCCAAAATGATTAAACTGTCGGTGTAAGAAAATCCATAACCATAACCGCCTTCGGTTGTCACACCACTGCCTAACAAATGCGGATCGCTAACATGATCGCTAAAATGATAATCACCAGAAGTAATGGGCAACACTTGCACCACTTTAAAACCTTGTAAATTGAGTGTGGTGATGGCCGCTTGCAGATCGTGGGCTAATTTTTCAGTATCGATTTTACAGTTTGAGTATTCCCAATCGCCTGTGTTCGGGCTTGCTTGCCAGATCTGCTCACGTTTATCGGTGGGAGTTTTAGTAAAGTAGCTTTTCACTAATACGCTCTTTTGTTTCATCAGTTAACAGACTCTAAATGCAGAAGGTGACGTCCAATCTAGCCTATTTTTACCCGCAGATAAACGCTAGCGGTAACAAATAGGCCTGACTTTGTGACGTTGCCCATACCTAAGTGGATCCAAAATGCGACCCCGACCTTGGTATAATACTTTGCAGCTTGACCCACTGTGGGATGTGATTGACACTAAGGTGATAATAATACCGTCTATTAATTAAGGATAAATACCCTATGTTTATTTTCTTTATCTGTATTGGATTACTATTGCTTGCCTACAAGTTTTATAGCCCGTTTGTGGAGCGCCAAGCAGGGATTGATCCTAACGTCAAAACCCCACAGACACGTTTTGATGATGGCGTCGATTATGTCAAAGTTCATCCTGTAAAAGCATTTTTAATTCAATTTCTTAATATCGCTGGCGTCGGCCCTATTTTTGGGCCTATTTTGGGCGCATTGTACGGCCCCATCGCGCTTGTTTGGATTGTGTTAGGCAACATCATCGGCGGCGCAGTGCACGACTATTTTTCAGGGGTGTTGAGTATTAAAGAAGACGGCAAAAGCTTACCTGAAATCGCCGGACACTATTTTAATGTGTACTTTAAAGGCGTGATGCTCATTTTTACCGCGATGCTACTGTTCTTTGTGGGTGTGGTGTTTATCATGAGTCCAGCGGGCTTATTAAGCCATCTGGATTACTTTGAAGGGACTATTTTTGCTAACAACACTTTTTGGGTGTTAGCCATCCTTGGTTATTACTTTTTAGCAACGCTGCTACCGATAGACAAAATTATTACCAAACTTTATCCACTGTTTGGCGCGTTGATGATTGTTATGACATTATCAATTGCCGTCGCGCTTATTATGCATGCGCCGCACCTTCCTGAAATGGGCGATGTATTTGCTTACTTTGAGCACAGTCACTATAACAACGATTTACTCAAGCCTAATCCGGATGGATTGCCTGTTTGGCCGCTATTATTTGTCACTATTACTTGCGGTGCGATTAGTGGTTTTCATTCAACCCAAGCCCCGATTATGGCCCGTTGTTTAACCAACGAAAAGTATGTTCGCCCAGTGTACTACGGCGCAATGATGTCTGAAGGATTAGTCGCATGTGTGTGGGCGATGGCAGGCATAGCGGCTTTCCCTGGTGGTTATATTGAGTTAAAAAGCGTGCTGGATGCAGGTGGGCCGGGCTTAGTGGTTAATCAAGTTGCCTCGACTTATTTAGGCGTAGCAGGCGGTATCATGGCCATTATCGCTGTGGCTATTTTCCCTATCACCTCTGGAGATACTGCATTTCGCTCACTGAGGCTGACGATTACTGACGCCTTTAAGATCCCCCAAAGTATGCGTAACCGTTTATTGTTAGCCATTCCAATTCTAGTTATTGCCTACTTTATGACAAAAATCGATTTCTCATTGATTTGGCGTTACTTTGCCTTCTCCAATATGTTGCTCTCAACCAGCGTGCTTTGGTTAGCCACCAAATACCTATGGGACAGAGGCACTTGCCATTGGATTGTCAGTTTGCCAGCCATAGTAGGAACAAGCGTGACTGTTTCGTACATTATGACCGCAGGGATAGGCTTAGGGTTACCACAATCATTTGCACAGCCTGCAGGCATCGTCGTTGCAGTCGTATGCCTTATTGCCCTCATTATTACGCATCAAAAGCGCAAAGTGAGTCTCGCTCAGTAAACTACGCTACCGGTGACAGTGGGCTGCAATGGCAGCCCTTTTTAATCGGATTAAATAAGCTTAACAAGCGACAAAACGCTAGGGGCTGTTGAACTTTGGAGCTTAGTTTTTGTTCGAATTCAATTGTTTTAGTGCAAGGCTAATGGGTGAGCTTGGCTGGCTAAGTGAAAAGTGCGTCACGCACTCTGGTCATAAAAGAATAAAAGAATAAAATAATAAAAGAATTGAAACGAACCCAAAGGGCCGCGTTTCTTGGCTATTTTGACTGTGTTGTAGACTACTTGTGGAGAATAACGAAACGGCATAGCTTCCACCTTGCCAAAAGAGCCAATAAACTGCGGAAAAAATAACCGTGAAAGATCAACAGCCCTAGTGTTTCTCAAGTTCCCGCTTTAAGTAAGGCTCATCATTGCCTGCCCACAGGAATGTTGCTATGTTACTGATTAGTAATAGCTGGCTATATGCTTTGTTTCAATTAACCTAAAAGATAGACCTATCAAATTGCATTATGAGCTTAACGTTGATGAACAAACTGGTGAATGCTTACCGAGTTACTATGATGGTGAGCTTACCACTAAAATTAAGGGGCTGTGGTTCGCAGGACAAGCGATTTTTACAAGACTTTATCAATGGAGGGTACAAAAAGCATAAGCGGTTTAATTAGGCGGCTAGAAGTAATGTCTAATGTTTTAAATTCATGCTTTAATTGCAGTAACATCTACCATAACAAAGCTTCTTTCTTAAGCTTCAAAAGCAACAAACATCCTGTAAACCTGTTTTTTGTCCCTTGATTTAATCTCTAGCCAGAATGACTAAAGTGCTTTTACTTGGAGTTCTATAAATAACTGTAATAAATTTTTAAATGTGATTTTTAGGACAAATAAATCGCATGTTAGTAGAGCTCAACATTACGACGTAACGCATTGAATTATTGCTGTTTTACCTGTAGTATAAATATAAATTAATGAAATTACAAAACGACAATGAAGCGCTCTAAACAAATTGACTACATAACAGATAAATTAGGAGAGCTGAGATCAAAGATAGAAATCAAGGCTACTTTGAATTTAACAGACATAAACATATATGCGGAAGATTTTTATTGTCGCCTTTTTAATATTGTTTACGGCTATAAATTAGTAAATACTAATTTTAAGCAGGCTAATTCAGCCTCGATTGATCTAGGTGATTCTATAAATCGTATAGCTATTCAAATAACCTCAACTAAAACACCTAATAAAACTAAACATACCGTACAAAAATTCATTGAAAAAGAATTATATAAAGAATACGACAGATTAATAATATTCAATATTGTTAGAAAGTCGCACCATAAAGATAAAAAATATGGGGATATTAATCACTACATCGATACGAAAAGCGACATCTGGGATTATAGAGACCTAATAAAAAAAATAAACTCCTTAGATGACGAGAATTTAAACATCGTTTATGAATATTTCCTTGAACAATTTGATCGTATCCACATCATAACAAGAAGAGTTCCAAGCGATTATAAAATGAGGATTAAAAGGTTTCGCGATTCTTATCTAGACAATTCAGCTAAAAATGTTTTTTTTGGTGGGCGTAAAACCGAAATTGACTCACTTAATAATTGGCTTATAGATGATAATTCACCTAAAAACTTTCTTATAACGTCTCCGGCTGGTAGAGGGAAGACGGCTCTGTTGCTCCATTGGTTAGAGAATATCTCTTTAGATTGGCCTATATGTTTTATGCCAATTAGTCTCCGCTATGAAACTAATAAACCGATAATGTTCTTTGAATCTTTAGCTGTTCAGTTGGCTGGAGTTCTTAAAGTTACACTTGTAGCAAGTGAGTATGATCCTGTTGAGTATTACAAAGAAAAGATTGCTGAGTATTTTGAGCTATTAGAAAAGTCAGAAGAGAAAGTTTTAATAGTAATCGATGGTTTAGATGAAGCTACAGGTTGGGAAGTTAGTGAGAACTTATTCTCTAATAATTTGAATGTTAACTTAAGAATTATAGCTAGCGCACGTATATTGAGTGATAAGGACTCATCCAATTGGTTAGAACAATTAGGTTGGAAAGATAAGCATGTTCAAACTATGGAAGTACCTCTCCTCAATTTAAATGGAGTGAGAGAGCTACTTATTAATGTTGAGAATCAACCCATAGATAAATCACTAATTGAGTGTTATGTAATTCAACTGTTTAGGCTAACTAAAGGTGAGCCTCTTCTTCTTAATTTGTACATTACAGATTTATTATATTCAGCTCAAAACGGTGTGCTCACATCCCATGAAAACTTAGCTACAGTTGCTCCAGGCTTTGAAGCATATTTTAAAAAATGGATGTATGACCAAAAAAAATACAATAGTGATATTCCATTTGACGATGATATAACCACACTGTTAGCTGTTTTTTCGTGTGCTATGGCTCCTATGTACATAACTGATTTAGAAGATATAATTTCAATAATTTTTGATAAGCCGTTTTATTTAGAAGGAGACAAGTTAGCACCTATTCAACGATTCATAATAGGTGATGGTGTATCCAATGCTTATGCATTAAGTCATCCATTGTTTGGGATTTTTTTACGTGAAGAATATTTCAAAAACAATAGAAGAATAGATGAAACCAAAAATTCAATTCTTAGGTGGGGCAGCCAAACAATTTCAAAACTTGATTCAGAAGAAGTAATGCCTAAGGATGTCTCTTCTTATCTGCTGCAATTCTACAGCCAGCATTTGAAAGATAATGATGGAAAATTAAGCCAATTTGAAAAATTGATTTGCAATGGGTGGCGTAAGGCTCATTTAGCTAGTGAATCTAGGCACTTGGGATTTATTCGAGAACTTGAAGAAGTTATTTCTAAAGCTAAACAAGAGTATGATTTACGCAATTTAACTAAAGGAGATTATTATTCGATTATAGGGAAATGTACTATTTTTTCATCTTCTATCAATGGTATGGGGAGAAATACACCTCCAAAACTGCGCTCTTATGCCATTAAGCATAACTTAATGACAGTTGGCCAATCATTAAAGCAAATAGACACTCTCCAAAATGAAAATAAGCCTCAACCATTAATTGAAGTTGCTAAATATCTCGATGCAGAGCAAACATTAACGGCAATAAATATGATAGAGCTATCTCCTAATATCAAAAATAAAAAAATACAATATGAATCATTCTTGAAACAATTGAACACTGTTCAATACGAGAGCTACAAATCAAAGATAGGTGAGATCATAAAAGAGCTAAATAAATATAAAGAAGAGCCTTGTCTATCGACTTCACTCTCAAGCCTAATGGGTATAGATGAAACATATTTGGTCTCTAAGCTTGATGATTTAGATGTATATGCTAAAAAAATAAAAAATGAGTTTGAAACGATTGATGCTACTTCAAAGGCATTCAGCACTTGTACTTATAGAATTAATTTTTTACATGATTTTGAAACAGAAAAAAATTTACGTTCTCGAATGCACTTAATTAAACGTGTGATTATTAACAGTAATTCTTTACCTCCTATTGAGTTAGTTAATCTTTTGACTATTCACGCAAATTTAGTGTTGAGAGTAACATCCAAACTTAATAGTGCAGAAACATATAATAAAGATGAAGCTCAAGTTGCTTTATTTCTATGCACATTTATGAAGTTAGCAATTGAGGAAGGTGTTACTACTTTTTCAACTCACTTTAATGAATACCTCATACAAGCCTCCATGCGTGAGGTTCACTACCATGAATCAGGTGTGATTATAGATTTATATAAGATTTTTAGGAATATATTAATTGAAATAGGAATGTCAGAAGAAATAGAAAATAATATTCTAAATGCTATTAACAAGTTACCTTCTGGAAATAACCAAACTCATGCTATCACCAATCTTTTAGAGTTTTTAAATGATGAAAAGGTATGTAAGGATGCTGTTAATCGTGCCCTAATGGCTTCAGAGTTAATCGAAGATGAATCCTCTCAAATATCTTTTTTAACGTCTATAGCAAATACTACAAAAGATTTGGATTTTAAAAATAGTGCACTCGAGGATGCCTTTAATATATGTTGTTCAATATCTTTCATTCATCAAAAGCTTACTGCATTGATATCTATTATAAAAGTCAGAGGCTCCTCTTTAAGAGAAATGTATATTGAAGAACTTAAAAGTATTCTAAAACTTAATTATGGAAGTGATATCAAAGTTCAATATTACTGGCAGTTATGTGAGTTAATAGAGGGGGAAGTGGATGAAGAAACTTATTCTGATATCTTGAAGTCCGTAAATGATGAAATGAAAAGTTGGAAAAGGTTATCTTGGCTATATTTTAACTGCATAAAAAAATACTTGAAAGAAGACGATCAATTAGAGTTGTTTTATTTAGCTTCTAAGCTAGAAACTGAACTTGAAGGTAAACTCTATTTGCTAAAAGATGTCAACTTTAAAGATAAAGAAAAGTATGTAGATAGTTATACTATAGAAATCGAAGCCAAAATTGATGGCTCTCAAAAGTGTGGATTATTGTCACTACTGGGTGAAATTACAAATGATGATAATTTATATATAAAAGCATTGGATATCGCTAATAGTCTGGATATTCCTAGCGATAAACTTCAAGCATATTTAAGTATAAACCGATATGCACCTAAAAAGTACTACCATCAAATTTTTGAGAATGCAGTTAATCTATTAAGTGAATTTCAAACGGAAAAAGAATATAAAAAATCTTTGCTCTTAGTTTTAAGTTTGAATGGGAGAACATATGAGTTTATGAATAAATCTATAGATGACTATGCTTATTCGGAAGGTTATGAATTTAAAGCTAAGATACTGGGAAGTATATCAAGCAGCAGTAAAAGACCTGATGTTGGAGATGATATATTAATTGATAAGCTGATAAGTACTGTATTTGAAGTAATAGATGTTGAAGGGCAAAGTCGTATTTTTTCAAACCTTTTTCCAATTGTTAATCAGCAAAATAAAATTAAGCTTTTACCTATATTATTAAGTAGGCATTCTAAAGCTTCTAGGCAAGAAGCTTTAGCATTTATCACGAACAACCTAGACTACCTATATGAATTAGGTGGAGAGCAACTATTGGTGTGTTTTAGAGATTCGATGAAAGAAGCTTCAATATGGTGGCCATAAGATAAATTGTGTAATTATAGTTGAAGAATTTCATAATATTTATTCAAATTTCAGGGTGCTAGATATACGCTACAACATAGTGAGTGGGTTGTTTGAAATCAAGGTAAGTCATTGTTTTATAATGTTTCTAGTTTACTTTAAATGTCATTATTAGGGCGTTATGTTCTCAGGGGGAATTCAAGAATGGCAGATATGCGAGTATACATAAATCAAGGTAGATATGATTATGATTCCAAAAGGCTTTTTGTTATTCGTGATAATGCTATAAACACTGGTCATTTGGGCATTCAAGATGCCGCCGAGCAACGACTTAAAAAGTATTACCCCAAGCTTTACCAACGAAAAATTGGATAGCTATTTCATCGTGAACGAGGCCCCAAATTTAGCTGTTACTGTAACCAACCTAGAACCTTAGACGATGTATGTAAAGATATACTCAAAAGCACTGTGCCATATCATGCTTTGAGTTGTGATGCTTGTTGGCAAGAAAACTTAAGTACAACTTGGGGGTATTATGGGTACATAAGCAAAGTGATTTCTAAAGATGTTTGGCAAAAACTATGTGATGAAAGGGCTTATGCGAAATTCGTAGAGTAACGAACATAACAAGCGTTTAAGGCAGATTCCCAACGCTTGGTATTTTCAGTTCAAATTGGGTTTTGTGTTTAAGGCGCAATGGTTTAGGTTAGGTGGAGGCGTTGCTCACTACATAACTCGGCGTTACCGTATAACTGATTGTAACTACTCAGTTAGACCGTTAAGCGTGTTCAACTATCTAGGTCTCTCTGTAAGCAGCTAAGGCGCATCATATTGCTCTTTAGGAGGCTTAGTCATCATCGACTATATTATGATTAGAGAGGAGCAATAGCTAAATCGGGGCGAATAAGTGTGATGTATAGAGATAGTTAGCAAACATTAATCTGAGAATCGTTCCAAACTTCCTCTCGCAATAACTTCTATTTAAGTAACCTCAGTCTGCTACATATTTGCTACACAGAACTCCAGACACGAAAAAGCCGTAGTAGGTACTAACCTACTACGGCTCATCTGTATTGGTGGCCCCTCCCAGACTCGAACTGGGGACCTGACGATTATGAGTCGTATGCTCTAACCAACTGAGCTAAGGGGCCGACTTAGGATAGTCGTCACTACCGAAAGCGAAAAGAAGTATACGAGGTTTAAATGCGCTTGTCACCCGTGTTTTACAATGATTTTAGCGCTAACGGTTCAACTGCTTATCTGTTAATCAATCTGAGCTTGCTTTAAGCTACTGCGTACAAAAAAGCTGCCAAGAAGGCAGCTTTTTAAGTGAGTTTTGAATCTATCTTGAGACTAGTGGTGTCTTTATCAAGACTACTCGCCTTTTTGTTAAGACTACTCGTCTAGGAACGACTTCAAAATCTCTGAGCGAGAAGGGTGGCGCAACTTACGTAGCGCTTTAGCTTCAATTTGACGAATACGCTCGCGCGTTACATCAAACTGTTTGCCCACTTCTTCTAACGTGTGGTCGGTGTTCATGTCGATACCAAATCGCATACGCAATACTTTCGCTTCACGGGCGGTTAGGCCAGCAAGAACTTCGTGCGTTGCATTACGTAAGCTTTCGCCAGTTGCAGAGTCAAGTGGTAGCTCAAGCGTGGTATCTTCAATAAAGTCACCTAAGTGCGAATCTTCATCGTCACCAATGGGTGTTTCCATTGAGATTGGCTCTTTAGCAATCTTCAATACCTTACGGATCTTGTCTTCAGGCATTAACATGCGCTCAGCCAGTTCTTCTGGTGATGGCTCGCGGCCCATTTCTTGTAGCATTTGACGAGAGATCCGGTTTAGCTTGTTGATCGTCTCTATCATATGCACTGGGATCCGAATGGTTCTTGCTTGGTCAGCAATAGAGCGCGTAATGGCCTGACGGATCCACCATGTCGCGTAAGTTGAGAACTTATAACCACGGCGGTATTCAAACTTATCTACTGCTTTCATTAGACCGATGTTACCTTCTTGAATGAGATCCAAGAACTGTAAACCACGGTTGGTGTACTTTTTAGCAATCGAAATCACGAGACGTAAGTTCGCTTCGACCATTTCTTTTTTGGCGCGGCGTGCTTTGGCTTCACCAATAGACATGCGGCGGTTAATATCTTTAATCGCGCCGATGGCGAGGCCTGTTTCTGTTTCAATCGCGTCAAGTTTTGCGCGGCAACGCTGAACGTCGAAATCGACCATTTTCAGGCCTTCTGCGTATGGCTTACCTGAGGCGAGTTCTTCATTGAACCATTCGATGCTGCTTTCGTTGCTGGTGTATACCTTGACGAAATTTTTCTTAGGCATTTTCGCTTGTTCAACACAAAGCTTCATGATCAAACGCTCTTGAACACGGACTTTGTCCATCATGGCGCGCATGCTTTTGACTAAGCGGTCAAACTGCTTAGGCATTAGGCGGAACTCTTTAAAGATCTCGCCGATTTCAAAAAGGGCGACAGTAGACTCTGGATGGCCACGACCTTTGATAGAGATGATCTCTAATGCTCTTTCATGAGCAACGCGAAGCGTAGTAAATTTCTCTTTGGCTTCTTCTGGATCTGGCCCTTTTGGACCTTCCTCTTCTTCGTCGTCTTCATCTTCATCATCTTCGTCATCTAATTCTTCATCAGACAGCTCAGAGCCGACGTGAGTTGCAGTTGGTGCAACGTCTTCAGCATTAGGATCGACAAAACCTGAAATGATGTCAGACAGTCTGACTTCTTCTGCTTCGTAACGATCGAATTGCTCTAGGATCATGGCGATGGCTTGTGGGTATTCTGCCACTGAAGCCTGTACGGTGTTGATCCCTTCTTCTATTCGTTTGGCGATAACAATTTCGCCTTCACGGGTCAGTAACTCTACGGTGCCCATTTCGCGCATGTACATGCGCACTGGGTCAGTAGTTCGACCTAATTCAGCTTCCACTGTCGCTAACGCGGCAGCAGCTTCTTCGGCAGCATCATCATCGGTGCTGTCTTCAGACATCATGATTTCATCAGCATCGGGAGCCTGTTCATAGACCCGAATACCCATGTCATTGATCATCTGGATAATATCTTCGATCTGGTCAGAGTCGACCATGTCTGCAGGTAGGTGATCGTTCACTTCTGCGTAGGTTAAGTAACCTTGCTCTTTACCTTTGGCAAGCAACAATTTAAGTTGCGACTGCGGAGTATGATCCATAGATATCATCCAAGTTGGGAAACAGTTAAAACGACGGGCTAAAAAAGCCGCGCAAGTCGTTAATTATAGCCTTCGGTGCTTCGCTGTGCTAGTCCAAGTGTTGACTGTGAGGCTGCGTTTGGATCTACGCCTTACTTTTCATCACTGAAATTAGTTTGCTTAGCTGTAATCGTTCATCTTTTGTGAGGTTGGTTTTTAAACTCAGTTCTTGGTAGCGTTGCTCAAGATACTGGTTGTTCAACCACACTAAGGTGCCTTTTAACTCTTTAAGTAAGTTTTCATCCGCCACTTGATGATCCCATTGGGTCAGTTTTTTTAGGGTGCTGACTTGGTTATCGCCCCTGAACTGTTCAAGTAGTTGTGCGCTGCTCATTACTTTGCCGCGAGTTAAATCCAGTACAAGGGCTAGCAAATCAATGCCGGGCATTTGTACGTGTTTTAGCGCGAGTTGCTCAGGTAATTTTTCACCTAGGCGCGGATGCTGTACTAACAATGCAATGGCTAGTCGCAATGGGGTACCACGTCCTTTCAACGCTTTGTGCTGTTTAGGTTTATCGGCCGTCTTAGTTGAAAAGTTAAATTTTCGTTTAAGCTCATCAGCACCGTTCATTCTTAGCTTGTGTGCTAAATCTTCAAGCAGCAGACTCTGCAATACAGTGTCTTGCACTTTTTCTATCAGTTTAATGGCATTTTTTGCCAGAACACTTTTGTCTTCTTTACCAAATTTTTTCGCTAAGTTCTCAAAGAGAAACTCTGGAAGTGCCATGGCTTGGCTAATATTTTGTTCGAACTTTTCTTTACCGATCTGCCTTACTAAAGTGTCAGGATCTTCGCCTTCAGGTAGAAACATGAAGCGAACTTGATTACCTGGTTTTAACAGCGGTAGGGCGGTTTCAAGTGCGCGCCAAGCAGCTTCTTTACCTGCTTTGTCGCCGTCATAACAGCAGATCACTTCTTTTGCACTACGCAGTAATAGCTGAAACTGATCAGCGGTAGTTGAAGTACCTAGCGAGGCAACGGCATAGTCGACGCCAAATTGCCCGAGTGCCACCACGTCCATATAACCTTCAACAATGAGCACTTGTTGTGGATCACGATAACGCTGTTTTAACTCGTATAACCCATAAAGTTCATTACCCTTGTGAAATATGGGCGTTTCTGGAGAATTCAAGTACTTTGGCGTACCTTCTCCTAAGACTCTACCACCAAAGCCTATCACTCGGCCGCGCCTGTCCCTGATGGGGAACATTAATCGATCGCGAAACCTGTCATAGCGCTTGCCGCTGTCATTTTCGATGACCATGCCGGCGGTGAGTAACTTGTTCTGTGAATCTTGGTTTTGGCGGTATCGGCTTAATAAGCCGTCCCAACCATCGGGTGCGAAACCAATATTAAAATGCTCGACGACTTCTTTTGAAAGTCCACGATGGGCTAAGTAATCAAGCACTTTTTGTTTATCTGGATGTTGCCTTAACTGACTTTGAAAAAATAAGCTCGATTCTTCCATCAGTTGGTATAAATCACGACTTAGCTCTTGATCGCGTGGCTTACCGGTGCCTTGTTCTTGAGGCACTTCTAACCCTAATTGTCCTGCGAGTTCTTCAATTGCATCCACGAAATCGAGCCGGTCATATTCCATGACAAAGTCAATCACATTTCCGTGTGCGCCGCAGCCAAAGCAATGATAAAACTGTTTGTCTCTGCTTACGGTGAAAGAGGGAGATTTTTCGCTATGAAAAGGACAACAGGCAGAGTGATTTTTACCCGCCTTCTTTAGGGGCACTTTAGGGTCGATCAAGTCGACTATGTCAGTGCGAGCCACTAGCTCATTGATAAAATCACGAGGTATCGCCATTTGTGTTGTTTAATGTCGCCTTTGCTGTACTGTCGTGAAGTTAAAATAGAGAAAATCGAAAACAAACAAGCCGCGCAAAAGCACGGCTTATTCATCATTAAAACAAAAACTACTTGAGTTTTGCACGGATCATAGCGCCAATTGCCGCCATATCTGCTCTACCCATTACTTTAGGTTTTAATGATCCCATTACTTTACCCATATCCGCCATGGAGGATGCGCCTATCTCTAGGATACTTGCATCAACTAGCGCAACAATTTCCTCTTCGGTAAGAGGTTGAGGCAGAAACTCTTCAAGTACTTGAATTTCATCTGCTTCAATTTGTGCTAGTTCGTCACGTCCTGCTGCGGCATATTGCGCAATAGAATCACGACGCTGTTTAACCATTTTGGTTAAGACCGCTATAGCTTGGTCATCATTCAAAGATTCGCGGGTATCCACTTCAATTTGCTTGATGGCGGCCAGTGCCATACGAATAGTCCCCAAGCGTACCTTTTGTTTGGCACGCATGGCGTCTTTCATTTGCTCTTTTAGCTGATCAATTAGGCTCATAATGAGATTAGTATAAACGTACGCGACGTGCGTTTTCGCGAGAAAGCTTCTTAGCAAGACGCTTGATAGCAGCGGCTTTAGCACGTTTACGTGCAGTCGTTGGCTTCTCGTAGAATTCACGAGCGCGAACGTCAGCTAAAATACCAGCTTTTTCACAAGAGCGCTTGAAACGACGAAGAGCTACGTCGAATGGTTCGTTTTCACGTACTTTAATAATTGGCATACGCCATCACCCCTTAGGTGTAGGTTGTATTGAGACAATTACTTGACTCAGATAATTTAAAAATGGTGCGAAATTCTACACCGACTCAGACCATGTTGTAAACCCTTATTAGCGATATGAATGATGTTCATAGGCGATAATTGGGGTTAAGGCAGCCAGCGCTATGGAGTAATTAAAGCACAGCAGGTAGAATTGGCAGTAATATATATGAAGTCAAGATGAGAAACAATGCGGGTTTTAGGAATAGAGACGTCTTGTGACGAAACAGGTATTGCCGTTTACGATGACCATAAAGGGCTTTTATCGCACACTCTTTATAGTCAGGTTAAATTGCATGCCGATTATGGCGGTGTTGTGCCTGAGTTAGCCTCTCGGGATCATGTGCGTAAAATTGTACCATTGATCCGTCAAGCATTAGCTGATGCCGATATGACGATAGAAGATATTGACGGTATTGCATACACCAAAGGCCCAGGGCTTATTGGTGCTTTACTTGTTGGGGCTTGTGTGGGACGTGCGTTAGCATTTTCATGGGATAAGCCTGCAATAGGCGTGCATCACATGGAAGGGCATTTGCTCGCGCCAATGCTTGAAGATGACGTACCTCAGTTCCCCTTTCTTGCATTGCTCGTGTCAGGTGGGCATTCGATGCTTGTGGGGGTTGAAGGCATCGGCCGTTATGAGGTGTTAGGTGAGTCTGTGGATGATGCTGCCGGTGAAGCGTTTGATAAGACAGCAAAATTAATGGGGCTTGATTACCCTGGTGGGCCAAGGCTCTCGAAATTGGCAGCTAAAGGCGTGGCTAATAGCTACCGTTTCCCAAGGCCAATGACGGATAAACCTGGGCTGAATATGAGTTTTTCAGGTTTGAAAACCTTTGCGGCGAACACGATTGCAGCCGAACCTAATGATGAACAAACAAGAGCAAATATTGCGTGTGCATTTGAAGAGGCGGTGGTTGATACCTTAGCCATAAAATGTAAGCGAGCACTGAAACAAACCGGTTATCAGCGTTTAGTGATTGCAGGCGGAGTGAGTGCTAACACGCGTTTACGTGCGCAATTGGCTGACATGATGACAAATCTTGGCGGACAAGTATTTTATCCCCGTGGTGAGTTTTGTACTGATAATGGTGCGATGATTGCGTATGCAGGCTTACAACGTTTAAAGGCGGGGCAAACTGATGACTTGGCGGTTAAAGGGCAACCAAGATGGCCACTGGACACATTAGAGCCAGTTAATTAACGGTAGATTAAATATAATAAACGGCGCAACTTGCGCCGTTTTTTGTGGTTTTGCTGCGTAAAGTGAGCGTTTCTAGCAGCTTTTATTACGTCTTTTTCGAGAGACTTTGGATTCTTCACCTTTTAGCAGACGTTTAATATTGTCACGGTGACGGATCACGATAAGTGTGGAAAGCATGGCCACAGGAATGGTAAATCGGTCATCGAGCCACCAAGTATAAACCGGTGCGAGCAGTGCGGTGCAAATAGCGGCAAATGATGAGTAACGGGTAATAAAAACAATGGCCACCCACGTTAATACCAGATATAGCGCGAGAAAGTGGCCAATTGGTGCCGTTGCGCCAAATGCGGTTGCGACGCCTTTCCCGCCTTTAAAGCCAAAAAAGACAGGGAAAATATGTCCTAAGCATGCAGAGATGGCAATTAAGCCTAGTGCGATGGGATCCACGCCCAGTCTAAAAGCGAGGTAGGCGGGAGCAGCGCCTTTTAACATGTCAAAAAACAAGACTAATACTGCGGAGCTGACGCCGCCTATCCGTAACACATTGGTGGCGCCCGGGTTGCCTGAGCCTTCAGTGCGTGGATCAGGTAAGCCGCGCATTTTACACACTAATACAGCACTCGATACAGAGCCTGCTAAATAGGCCCCTACTATCATGATTATTGTTAGTGCTACAGTGGTCAAGTTGGTTTCCTTATCCGTCTTAGGGTATTATCGCGCCACGTATAAAAATGTGCTTTAGACTCAACTGAATGACCACGCTGCTTTCCGGTCTAAGTGAGTATTTATAAAGGTATTAAACGCTTTTTATTTACTTTTAGATAAAGCGACAGTTTTTATTAATTCTTTATTGACGAGGAGTATCCTACTAGGATCGACTCCTGTTCGAAAGTGCCATAGAGTATTATCTCAGCTTTGCGACGGATTATATCCTTTTTGTTCGCTTTAGCTTGTCAGACCTCATTGGCCAAGATTAAGGTTTTGGAGGAAAAATGGATAAAGTGCTGATCAGAGAACTTAAAGTAGAAACAGTGATTGGGATCTACGAGTGGGAAAAACAGATCCATCAAACCTTGTTACTGGACTTAGACATGGCATGGGATAACCGTTTGGCTGCAGCAAGTGATGCCTACGAGAACGCGCTTTGCTATGAAACGGTATCTAACCGACTCACAGCACTGATCACTGAAAAGCCTATAGAGCTTATTGAAACCGTTGCTGAGTTGGTTGCTCGCTGCGTGATGGATGAGTTTATGGTGCCTTGGGTCAAAGTCAAAGTGATGAAACCTGGGGCTGTACCCAGTGCAGTTGCTGTTGGTGTTGAGATAGAAAGAGGTCATGCGTAAATGGCTAAGATCTACATTAGCTTAGGCAGTAATATTGAACCTGTTCGCTACCTTAAAGCCGCGCTTGTCGACTTGGATCGTCATTTTGACAACCTTGTGTTGTCATCGGTATTTGAAAGTGAGGCGGTCGGCTTTGATGGGACAAACTTTTTGAACATGGTGGTAGCCGCTGACACTTCATTATCCATTGAAGCGGTCGTCACGACGTTTAAACAAATAGAGCAAGACAACGGCCGTGTGGTTGGCGCTAAGAAGTTTGCCGCAAGGACATTAGATTTAGACCTACTGCTATATGATGATGTCGTTTGCCAATTGCCAGTGGCGTTACCACGAGCAGAGATCCTCTATAACGCGTTTGTACTTTGGCCGCTCGCTGAAGTGGCGCCCACACTGATACACCCCATCGCCCAACAGTCTTACCAATCACTTTGGGCTGAATACGACAAATCGGAACAAAAACTATGGCCAATCGAATTTCATTGGTCAGCGTAATATCATCATATAAATAGGATAAGTATGGACACGTTTCAAGTGATTATATTGGCTTTAATTCAGGGGCTTACTGAGTTTTTGCCTATTTCAAGTTCTGCACACCTTATTTTGCCAGCGCAGCTGCTCAATTGGCAAGATCAAGGCTTGTCTTTTGATGTTGCCGTTAATACCGGCTCATTGCTTGCTGTGGTCGTGTATTTTCGTCATGAGTTATTCTCTATGTTTAAGGCTTGGATAAGTAGCCTTGGCAGCGGTAAACAAACCCAAGAAAGTAAATTGTCTTGGTGGATTATATTAGCCACAATTCCAGCGGTTGTGGTGGGCTTTACTGCCAAGGGCTTTATTGAAACTCACCTGCGAAATATCGAGGTGATCGCTGCCACGACGATCATTTTTGGTTTGCTGCTTTGGTGGGCAGATAAAATGCAGCGTCAAGGTTTCAATGAATTTCAAGTGGGCTGGAAAAAAGCGCTAGTGATTGGTATTGCGCAGGCCATGGCGCTTATTCCGGGTACGTCCCGCTCAGGCGCTACCATTACCGCCGCACTGATGCTTGGGCTTAGTCGTGAAGCCGCGGCAAGGTTCTCATTTTTAATGTCGGTACCGGTGAGTCTTGGTGCGGCTATTTTAGTGACAAAAGATCTGCTATCAAGTGGCCAAGCTATTGATTACCAAGCCTTAGGGTTAGGTATCGTGGTGTCATTTGTTGCCGCGTATGTGTGTATCCATTACTTCTTGAAAATTATCAGTAAAATGGGCATGACGCCATTTGTGATCTATCGATTAGTGCTAGGCGCCGTCCTGTGTGGCTTTATCTTCTTATAGATCTACCCCTAATTATTTGAACCGTGAGCATGTTATGAACAGTATTTATCTTTGCCCCCTATGCCAATCAGACTTAATGGTGCATCAAGAGTCTAAAGGGCTGCATTGTGAGAATAAGCATCACTTTGACAAAAATGAGCAAGGATATTGGCTCTTTGGCTTAGTTAAAAAGCCAAAAGTAGATTCAAGAGCGGTGATGCGTGCAAAACGCTATGTGCTTGAATCTGGAATTTATGTGCCGTTAGCACAAAAACTGGCAGAGATGATTGGGCAGTTTCCTCGTTTTTCAGCCAGTCAGTCGCTGTCGCAGTTAGATTATGATTGCGGCGAAGGTTACTTTTTAAGAACGGTTAAGGACATTCTAGCGGAGCAACAGCCTGATCTTGCTGTGGAGCAAACTGGGATCAGTGAAGCTGAGAACGCCATTTTTGCAGCCGCTAAGTCGCAAAGTGGGCCGACTTATATTGTGTCAAACTTAAAGCACCTACCGATTAAAGATGAAAGCTTTGATTTAGTCACGTTAATTGATAAACAGCTTAAGGGAAAAGAGTTAACGCGAGTGCTCAAGCAAGATGGGATTTTATTGCAAGTGGCAGCCGGGCCTAGACACTTATGGCAGATAAGAGAGTTTATCTATCCAGATTTGAGTGAAAGATCTGTTAGCCATAATTTGCCTAAAGAGCTTGAATTGCTCCAAAGCGAACGACTGTCGATTAAGGTGAGCGTTTCCGGTGAACAAGCAATCGCACTGCTTGAAATGACACCTTACGCTTGGCGAGCCAATGATAATATGCGCCATCATATTCAACAAGCTAAGTTCGACTCACTCGAAATAGACTTTGTGATTAATGTGATGACTAGAAAATAGTTGTCGCTCAGGGTAATCTTAATTTATACAACCTAATGGAATGTTAAATACTGATGATGCGTACATTGCTGTTTTTCATCTTAACTGCTTTACCGCTAGTTTCATTTGCTAACGTGTATCCGATCCCGCAAGACGGTAGCCGCCTTGTGGGTAAGTTACAAGAGCATATCGTTGCAAAGGGCGATTATTTTAAAACGATTGCTCAACAGTACAACATTGGTATTTTGGAGTTGATGGAATCGAACCCTGGCGTTGATCCTTTTCTACCTGAACCTGGCAGTCGCCTATTGATCCCAACGCAAATGTTGCTGCCTGACGTCCCTCATGAGGGGGTAGTCATTAATTTGCCTGAACTGAGATTGTACTATTTTCCTAAAGATAGAGAGGAAGTGCACGTATTTCCTGTTGGGATCGGTCGAATAGGCCGAGAGACACCTGAGATGGTGACACGGATAAAATCTCGGATCCCTAACCCAAGCTGGACACCACCGGCGAGTATCCGCAAAGAGCATTTGGAAGAACGTGGTGAGGTGCTGCCGCGTGTTGTGTTGGCAGGGCCTGATAATCCATTGGGTAAATATGCTATTCAGCTTTCTTATGGTGACGGTAGTTACTTGATCCATGGCACGAATAAAGACTTTGGCATTGGTATGCGAGTCAGTGCAGGGTGCATTCGTCTAAACCCTGATGATATCGAATGGCTATTTAATCAGGTCCGATACGGTGACTCTGTAAGAGTGATCAATCAAACGGTTAAAACATCTTTAGAACCAAACGGGCGAGCGTTAATTGAAGTGCATTCACCTTTATCTGATGCTGAAGGGCAAGATAGCGGGATCATTAAAATGAATCGTAGTGTGGTCAAGTTTATTGGGCAACAAGGCGTTGATTACATAAAAGCTAATGATGCATTATTGAATCAAAACGGGATCCCGATTGATATTGGCAGTGATGAGTCTTCTTAAGCGTGTATGTACAGAGTAGATAAATGTAAGGCTTGGTCAAATTACCTTGAGCCAAGCCTTTTAATTCAACCTATTGAGAAACAGGTTAAACGCTAAGCGTTGTTACTTCTTGTAAGAAGAGGCAACGTTATTGATACGAGCATTTGCACGTTTAGCTTCTGCTTGTGCATCCATAGCCGCAGCTTTTACGTCGTTGACGTTAGCAGACAGCTTACCGTGATCTGATTTTAGAGAGCTAACTTCAGCTGACAGTTGATCAACTTTATTACCTAGGTTTGCAACGCTTTCTTCAAGAGCAGTTGTGTTTGCACAGCCACCTAGTAGGGTAGTCATTGCTACACCAGCAATCATAAGTTTTTTATTCATCGGGAATTCCCTTTGTTTAGGTTGGATTAATTAAGTACAGCTGTACGTACAACTGAACTGTTTAATTATGTCACAGACAAAAAAATTTGCTATGAATTTTAATGCTAAGAGCTTAATACTTTGGCTAATTGCCAAGCAAATGCAAATCACTCATCATTTTTCTCTTCTGTCACACTGCTATAATATTAGCTCATTAGCATCAAGTTAAACGCTCTTTTATGCATTGACCATTTCTCTGCTGTTTTTCACGTGCTGTACGGCATCAATGCGGCGTTGTGTCAGTTGCTGTCTTATCTCTGCCCCTTTGTACCCGGCGGCAATAATTTCTTTTACCGCCACGTTAGAGGCTGCCTGAAAACATTCGTGAAGATAGTCTGCTTGCGGGTAAGGATCGCACTCAAATCCGAGACGGCCTTTTGCATCAGCTTCACAGCTTAACAGTAATTGTTCAAACCGCTGCGGTTTGCGCCAAAAATCTGCTTTATCAAAAAGTTTCACTATGGTGTCGGCTCTAAGTTGATAGGCATTATGGACATTTTGATGCTGCTCACTGACGAGTAACGCAAGATCACGGTATTCATTAGGGACTCTAAAGCGTTGGCAAAGTGCTTTAATAAGCGGTAAGCCCTTGTGACCGTGTCCATGGTGTTTTGGCAGCGTCTCTTTTGGGCTTAACGCTTTGCCAAGATCATGCACGAGTGATGCAAATCGAACCGCATTGTCGTGAGACAATTTTGCAGCTTGCTCAAGTACCATTAGCGTGTGGATCCCGGTATCGATTTCTGGATGCCATTGTTGAGGTTGCGGTACGCCAAACAGCGCTTCAATCTCAGGAAATAAAATAGCAAGTGCATCACATTGCCGTAATACATCAAAGAACACTTGCGGGGCATCACAGTTGAGTGCTTTATCAAGCTCAATATATACGCGCTCGGCGGTTAATGCCTCAAGTTCACCACTTTTGCTGATCTGGCGCATTAACGCCATGGTTTCAGTTGCGATAGTAAAGCCTAAACCGTGAAAGCGTGCGGCAAAACGAGCAACCCGCAGTACGCGTAAAGGATCTTCTGTAAATGCATTTGACACATGCCTTAATAGACGATGATTAAGATCGGCTATGCCGTTAAAAGGATCAAACATATTGCCTTTATCGTCTTCTGCAATGGCATTAATCGTTAAATCCCTTCTTAATAGATCTTGCTCTAACGTGACACTGGGGTTGGCGTCAACACTAAAGCCTGCATAGCCCGCTGTCATTTTTCGTTCAGTGCGAGCAAGGGCATATTCTTGTTGTGTTTTAGGGTGTAAAAACACAGGGAAATCTTTGCCAACTTGCTTATAGCCCAAGGCTAACATCTGTGCAGGGGTACTGCCCACCACCATATAATCACGATCTTTAATGGGCAGCTTTAACAAACTATCGCGGACAGCACCGCCGACAAGGTATATATTCACAGTCAAACTCATTAATGGACATAAGTACTAGTCTAGCATGGTTAAATTGATATTTTTCGCTCAAATAACCACCGATAGACATCTGATTTTAGTGGTTTAATTGGAGGCAAGTTTTGACAACAGTTCAGCTTGGCTTTAACGTGAGGGTAATTTCTGTATTTTTGTCAAGACGCAAAGCGTTTGAGTAACAGCAAAGGCCGCATTACTGTATGGTAAGTTAGCGCCCTAACAAGGATTGAAAGCGGCATGTATAAGGCTTTTTTTGGATTAAAAGACAATCCATTTTCGATAGCTCCGAATCCACATTATTTGTTTTTAAGTGATCGTCACCGCGAAGCACTAGCCCACTTAACCTATGGGTTAGGTGAGACCGGTGGTTTTGTGCTATTAACCGGCGAAGTGGGGACAGGCAAAACTACGGTATCGCGTTGTTTATTAAATCAACTGCCTGACAATACTGACACCGCTTTTATTTTGAACCCTGCGCTAACAGAATTAGAATTATTAGCGACTTTGTGTGATGAGCTTAGTATCACTTATGGTGAGTCACCCAGCCTTAAGCAGCTGACGGATCAAATAAGCCGTTTTTTGCTCGATAACCACAGTAAAGGCCGAAACACGGTATTAATCATCGATGAGGCACAGCATCTAAAAGCTGAAGTTTTAGAACAGCTAAGGTTGTTGACCAATTTAGAGACAGACACAAAAAAACTGCTGCAAGTTATTTTGATAGGCCAACCAGAGCTGCAGCAACTATTAAAACGACAAGAATTGAGGCAATTAGCGCAACGGATCACGGCGCGTTACCATTTATTACCACTGACGGTTGAGGAAGTGGCGTTATACGTACAACACCGTTTACAAGTTGCTGGGCGTCACGAGCCACTTTTTCACCGGCGTGCAATTCGCGCTCTACATAAGCACAGCGGCGGGATCCCTCGGCTGATTAATTTAATGTGTGAGCGAGCCTTAATGGCAAGCTACGCTCAATCTAAAGTCCCAATAGACAATAAAATGATCCACATGGCATCACAAGAAGTATTAGGTGAAGCGCCAGCTCAAAATAACCTGTGGTTACCCGCAGGACTGGCGGCAGCGCTGATATTGACCTTTAGTGGTGCCTTTTATTTCTTCAGTCACAACCCAACTCCGCTAAACACGCAAGCAGATGAGGCAACGACAAAGCCACCGGTCGCCACCATGCCTGCCAGCCAAAGTAACACTCAAAGAGTGCTGCAAAATGCCATCGATAACAGCCGTAATATTGAGAAGGCTTATGCCAGCATCTTAGGTTTATGGGGGAAAACACCTTATATCGGCTTAACAGCTTGTCAATCTGCACAGCAACAAGGGTTATCTTGTTATCAGCAGCAAGGCAATTGGCATTCCATTATGCGGCTTAATTATCCTGCAGTGGTTTATTTAGTTGATGATAAACAGCAGGCGTTTTACGGCACGGTCGTTGCGCGGCAAGGGGAGCAAATTTTATTGCAACTTAATGAGCAGCAGCTGTGGGTTAAGCGCGACTGGTTTACTCGCCATTTTAGCGGTACGTTTGAGATCTTATGGCAAGCGCCAAATACGCAAGTCAGTGAAATTGGTCAATCAGCCAATCAAGCCCAGTTACAGTGGTTAGAGAACAGCTTAGCAGTGGTGGCTGGCGAAAAGCCTAGGCTGGTGAACCGATTTGATGCCCAATTAGAACAAAAACTTAAAGCATTTCAGCGCCAACATGGGTTAATTGCAGATGGGATTGCGGGCGCTCAAACACTAGTGCAGCTTAATCTTTATCTTAGCGATGCTGGGCCTCGATTGGCTCAGTCTAAGAGGTTGTATTAATGTCTATTTTACTCGATGCTGTGACTCGGGATAAGCAACAATCTCAAGCTGGAGAGTTAGATTTAGTGACGCCAGTGCCATCGGCGAGCGCTCAACGCTATGACTATCACAGTGAGCGTCGCATGATTAAACGCACTGCGTTTTTTGTGGCTCTTTTTGGTGCCATTATCGCGTTAGCTTGGCTGTTAAGCGACGTGTTGGCTAAGCCCCATACTGCAAATGCCCCCGCGTTAGATCGCGCTGTAAACAGTGTGCAGCTTGCGCCGGCGGTAACTGTTGAGGCGACATTTGATGATGCCGGTATTAAACTTGCTGGGAAAGCGCCATTGCCTGTTGCTCAAGCGCGGCCAAGCGTAGCTGTGGTTAACTTTACCGATCAAACTACAGCAGCCGCGACTGAACAGGTTGGGCAGCAGGAGGGACTTCGTACATTAGTGAGCACTGAGCCAAATACTGGAGTGTCTAATGTGTCAGATCCCGAGCCTATTATTCTTGGAAAAAATGCTAATCAGCGGGGTAAAAATGTATTGGCATCACTTCAATACGAAGTGGATCTCGCGGCTGCAGAGGTCGGGTTAGGGACAGACTCTACAGTACAAGATAACAATAATTTAGTGGCCGCATTTGAAGCAGCCTTAAAAGATGTTGAGCGTGAGCATGCATTGGCAACTCCCGTTTCTCGACCCAACTTAGACCCGATCCCTACAGTAAGTAAATCGGACTCTTTACCTAAATACGGGCAGTTACCTGCTGGGCTTCAACTACAAGTGCCTGAGTTTAATATTAATGCCCATGTATATTCTAGCAACCCTAGTAATCGTTGGTTAAATGTCGACGGCCAAGAGCTGCAGCAAGGGGATAAGATCCAAAATAAGTTAACGGTGGTCGAGATCCGCCCGCGTGATGTTGTTTTGTCCATTGAAGGGACAGAGTTTAAAGTGCCTGCCATTTAGCGCTGCAGCTTTGGCAAAGGCTTTACGGCAAAAGCTCACCCCATAAAAAAGGCCTAGCAATCGCTAGGCCTTTTTATTTTTGCCGCAGTTTATTAGTTATTTTGACAAGGCGGAGGCTATGGTGTTTAGTTACTCTCCACAAATAGTCTACAGCACAGTCAAAATAGCCAATAAACGCGGCCCTTTGGGTTCATTTCAATTCTTTTATGACTTGAGTGCGTGACGCGCTTTTCACTTAGCCAGCTAAGCATCATCGCTCAAGCCTTGTACTAAAAAAATGAATTCGAACAAAAACTAAGCTCGAAAGAGCAACAGCCCTAACCATAGAAATGGTAAGACAGTAGCAACGTCAGCCCGTAACCCACGCTATAACAAAGTGCGAGCGCTGGTACAAATTTAAGATAGCTAACAAAGGTTAACTCTTTGACTTTGCTCATGGCAATAATGCCTGCGGCAGAGCCAATAACCAGTAATGAGCCTCCCACGCCCACAGAGTAAGTTAATCCAAGCCATTGCGGCGTGTTAAGGACCGGCTCTGCTTTTAATAATGCGGCGGTTAGTGGCACGTTATCAAGCAGCGCTGAGCCTATACCTGCTGCAAAGTTAGATATGTTAGGGTCAAACTGCGAGTAGAGTTGCGTGAGTAGATCAAGAGTACCTATTTCTTTAAGCATGCCAACAAGTAGCAAAATGCCTAAGAAAAATAGCAATGTGTCATACTCGACCTGCCGAATGTACTCCAAAATCTGTAACTCTTCGTTGTTGCTTCGAGTCGTATGGCCGATGAGAAACATGATAGACAAACCTGTTAAGAAAATGAGCACGGGAGGAATGTTAAACAGGATATTGAGGAGCATGGTCATCACAATAGTGCTGAAAAAAAGCGCCGCGATAATAATATCGACTGAACGCACTTTTGTCTTAATGGGCGTGGTACTGACTTCTCCTTCAGCCTTTATTGACAGCAGCGCTGCAAGCAGCATCACACTCGCCGCCGCAGGCATAAATAGCAGTAACAGTTCCGACATGTGTACATGGCCACGAAGAAAAATCATTAATGTGGTGACATCGCCCGTAATGAGCGCAACTCCACCAGAATTAACTGCAAAGATGATCAGCACGGCCATACGCTGACGCATCTGTTTATCGAGCTTAAAAGTAGTCAGTAACCCTAAAGACACCAAAGTGGCCGTAACGTTGTCACAGATGGCTGAAAGCACTAAAGAAAATAACGCAACTTGCAACATTAACATCCGCACAGAGACCCGTTGGGGAAACAACTTTTGCACCAGTATCTGGATCATGCCTTTTGCATTGAGATAAGCGACAAAGGTCATTGTCGACATGAGAAATAACCACAAAGTAGCAATTTCAAGCAAATTTTCGTTTAGCCGCTCTTCGACTAGCTTCTCATGGCTAGGGCTGCCTGCGGCCATAAAAAGGACAATCCAAGAGATACATCCGAAAAACAAGGTTGTTTTAGCTTTATTGAGGTGGGTAACTTCTTCAAACACAATACTTAACAACGCAAGTACTGCTAGCGATATTAGAAAGGCGTACAACATAGGGCAACTCACAGGCTATTTTTATATTGGATACTGAGTTCAGTATTGTTCTGCTACTAAGCAAGATAGCATAGAGCCTAAAAAGTAGAGTTGTGGGAGTGAATTGACACGGGCAAACTATCGATTAGGGGGAGCGGTGAGCGCTCCCAAGTTGATAATCTAAGATGCTGCGTATTCAAATCCATTGACGAAGGTTGTATGCCGTTGAAGCCGGCAGCGCATCGATTAAACAGGCGAGAGGCCTTTCATCTTACGGTGCGTAGCGCCTAACTGATGCAACGCCTTAGACATTCACATTTCTAAATTATTTGGCTAAATATTTAAGCTTTCTTTGGATAGAGCGTGACGATCAGAGCACAGCGAAAAATAGAACGCAATTGTTCTCTAGCGAGGAAATTGTCAATATTTGTGATTTAAATGATGCTTAATGGCTTCTTGTAGGTGATTATGCTGCTGGTGGGTAGTCTGTGAGTGAGAGCGATGGTGTTGACTTTAGCGCTCGAACGCCTCAAGGCTTTTAATCGATAGATTGAGCCTTTTGATGAGTGGATAATGGGCTATTTATATACTGCACTACTCATATACTGTACTACTCATATACTGCACCGCTGCATATTGTACTACGAGTTAATACGATAAAGCGCGAGATGGCACCTGTGTGAATGGCAATAAAAAAGGAACGCCGAAACGCTCCTTTATTGTGCTTACAATAAGTGGCTTTTAAGCGCTAGCCTTTAGCCATTTTTGCAAATACACGCTCAGCCGCCGCGAGTGTTGCTTCAAGCTCTGCTTCACCGTGAGCAAGCGAGAGGAAACCTGCTTCATAAGCACTTGGTGCGAGGTAAACACCTTCATCTAGCATGCCATGGTAAAATTCGGGGAATTTTTCGGCGTCGCACTGAGTGACTTGTTCAAACGAAGTGACGGTTTCCTCTTCAGTGAAGAAGAAACCAAACATGCCACCGACGTAGTTAATGGCCATTGGAATGCCGTGTTTATTGGCCGCGGCTTTAAAGCCTTCAGCAATGTATTGCGTTTTTGCCGCTAGCTGCTCGTAAACGCCGTCTTCACACAGCGCGTCCATTTGTGCAAGGCCAGCAGACATGGCAATTGGGTTACCAGAGAGTGTCCCAGCTTGATAAACAGGGCCGGTAGGGGCGATAAACTGCATGACATCTTTACGGCCACCAAAAGCGCCTACAGGCATGCCGCCGCCAATCACTTTACCTAATGTGGTTAGATCGGGCGTGACACCGTAGTGACCCTGTGCACCGCTCTTAGAGACGCGAAAACCAGTCATAACTTCATCAATAATCAGCAATGCACCATATTGATCACAAATAGCACGTAAGCCTTGTAAGAAACCTTCTACAGGTGGAATACAGTTCATGTTACCGGCAACAGGCTCTAAAATAATGCACGAAATCGCTTCAGGGTACTGTGCAAACAGCGCCTTAACAGAATCAAGATCATTATAAGTGGCAGTTAAAGTGTGCTTAGCAAAATCTTCAGGAATACCAGGAGAGCTAGGCTGACCAAGCGTGAGTGCGCCTGAACCTGCTTTTACTAATAGGCAGTCAGCGTGGCCGTGGTAACAACCTTCAAACTTTAGGATTTTGTCACGGTTAGTGAAGCCACGTGCTAAACGGATCGCACTCATGGTCGCTTCAGTTCCTGAACTGACCATGCGCACTTGTTCCATTGAAGGTACCATTTCAATGACTTTTTCAGCCATGGTGACTTCAAGCTCTGTTGGCGCGCCAAATGACAGGCCATTTTCCACAGCTTTTAAGACCGCTTCGCGGATTTTCGGGTGATTATGGCCTAAGATCATCGGTCCCCAAGATCCGACATAATCGATATACTTTTTACCATCGGCGTCAAAGATATACGCGCCATCAGCTTTGTCAATAAAACGGGGAGAGCCCCCCACACCATTAAAAGCGCGCACTGGAGAATTAACGCCGCCAGGAATGGTTTTTTTAGCCTGTTCAAAAAGCTCGTCGGAACGGGTCATGTTAGATCCTTAAAAGTCAGTAGCTGGATTAAAGTTCAGCTTTTCGTGAATACCAATTGACTGGACGCTCATATTGCTCCAATTGAGAGTCAACACCTAGCGTCAGTGCAAACAGTGCCATGCGGATCAATAACCCATTATCTGCTTGCCTAAAAATAGCCAGATTCGGGTGGTTATTAAGATCGTTATCCAGTTCATTTGCTTGTTCACGAGAGTCTCGTGGCAAAGGATGCATGATCACTGTGTTAGATTTACAATTCTTTGTGTAAATACTTTGGTTGAGTCGAAACTTACCGCGGTACTTATTGGCTTCGTCCTGTGATGGGAAGCGCTCTTCTTGAATGCGAGTCAGATAGAGTATATCAGCGCGATCTAGGTTGCCTTCAAGTTGATCGGTTATTGTGATGTTATGCCCAGCATTTTCAATGTCATCGATCACATAATCAGGCATTGCCAACTCTTTTGGCGACACTAACGTGAAGCTGACATTCTTATACATGCATAACAGGCGAGATAAAGAGTGTACGGTGCGACCAAACTTCAAATCGCCGACCATCGCAATATGCATGCCACTGATCTCGCGCCCGCCAGAGGCGAGTTCTTTTTGGATGGTAAATAGATCCAGCAATGCCTGAGTCGGGTGCTCGTTTGAGCCATCGCCGCCGTTGATCACCGGTACGCGGCTGCCTTTAGCAAACTCTTTAACTGAAAACGCGTCAGGATGGCGCATAGCAATCACATCAGAGTAACTTGAAAGTACCCGCGCGGTGTCATACAACGACTCACCTTTTGATAATGACGATGACGCCATACCGACGGTTTCATTGACTTTGCCGCCAAGTAAATTAAACGCACTACCAAAGCTTATTCGCGTTCGAGTGCTGGGCTCAAAGAAAAGGTTGCCCAATACTGCGCCATCTAAAACCGTGGTGCGTTTTTGTCTTAATGCATAAGGCGTCATGCGGGTTGCAACATCAAAAATGTTCTGTACCGCATCCAAATTAAGCTGGTTTACTGAAAGGATATGTGAACCTTGAAACTGAGTCATCAGCCTTTATTTCCAATTTCTGGGGGGCTTTTTAGCAAGCGTTATCACGCGGCTAATTTGCCCTAAATTTATGTAGGGTGGCTGAGGCGGCACTATAGCAAAATTTATGTGGCAGTGGAACATACCCATGTTGGTGCAAACCACAAGCGATGTTGGTAAACAGAGTCTGTAGGGGTAAATGACAAGACCAAATGCACCGTTATATGGGGTTATTACTTGCCAAATGATTTGTTGCAGCGTAAAACAGCCATATATTTAATATTTTAATTTGAAAGCATAACTTTGGAAGGTTGAGTGTGGAGCATTTAATTTGGAATGTAGATCCTGTTGCAATAGATGTGATGGGGCTAAAAATACATTGGTACGGCATATTGTTCGCGTTGGCTATTGCCTCTGGGTTTCAGGTGATGAAACGTATTTATGTGCGAGAAAACTTACCGGTCGAATCACTTGATAACTTATTGATGTATTGTGTGGTCGGCATTATTGTTGGAGCACGGTTAGCCCACTGCTTGTTTTACGATCCCAGTTACTACCTCAGTCATCCACTTAAAATCTTGGCTATCTGGGAAGGTGGATTAGCCAGTCACGGTGGCGGTTTAGGCGCCATTATTGCACTTTACGTTTATCAGCGTCAGGTTAAGTTGCCGTTTTTGTTTTTACTTGACCGCTTAGCCATTGCAACGGCCATATTTGGATTTTTTGTGCGCATGGCCAACTTTGTTAATTCTGAGATCATAGGCTTGCCGACCAACCAGCCGTGGGGCGTAGTGTTTGAACGGATCGATTTTTTACCGCGTCATCCCGCTCAACTCTATGAAGCCATTGCTTACTTGTCGATATTTGCGTTGTTGTGGTGTCTTTACCGACTTTCATCGATGAAGCAAAAGCATGGCGCTATCTTTGGCTTATTCTTAATTTTAATTTTTAGCGCCCGATTCTTGATTGAAATGGTAAAAGTCAAGCAAGCGGTTTATACCGGTGATTGGGTATTCAGTGCTGGACAATTACTCAGTATACCGTTTTTTATTGTGGGTTGTGTGTTGCTGGCAATGCCTTACTTGCGCAAAAAAACAGCGGACTGATCATATTAAGGTGCCAGGATTGGACGTTCTGGCACCGATGATGTATTAAACCTGCCCAGAGCGGATCTCTTTTTGCAGCGTCGCCCAATTTATCACGCCTACAATATTGTTTTTACTTTCTTGATAAACATAGACTTCACCGCATCTTTGCTGTGACAAAATCAAGTACACTTCATTTAACGTTACAGTATCTGGCACGCCAGAGACGGGATGGCGAGTTAACGTCGATGCGTTATCAGTGGCTTGCAGCTCAAGTTGTAGCATGTCGACAGCATCATTGGCGTTGCGCACAAGGACTGAGCGACCCTCTGCTCGTTTTAATACTTCGAGTAATAATTGGTCATTATCAGCCACAATCACAAAGCGCTTATCCATCAAATGGCGGACGCCGACTTTTTGTAAACCGAGGTTAACCGGTGGAACCTTGTAGCCAAGCCCCATCATTTCCAGTTGTTTAAAGAAAATCGACTTCGTTTTAAAGCCTTGATGCGAGATTAAAAACGCGGGAATGACTACAAACATTGACGGTAAAATAATGGAAGCATTATTGGTCAGCTCAATTAAGGCGACTAATGCCGCTAGCGGCGCACTAAGACAAACCCCCATCATGCCGGTCATACCGATAATCGTGTATAAACCCACATACGGTGCAATTGAGGGAAACCAGATCGCGCAAACCAGCGCTAATATTGTGCCAATTAACGCGCCAATACCATAAAGTGGACCAATGAGGCCGCCTGGGATCCCAAGTCCAATGGCGGCGATGGTCGCGATAACCTTCCCTATCAAAATTGCCACCAGCAGTAAAATACTGGGATGATCGTTAATGGCTTCGGCAATAGCCAGCTCCCCGCTGCCAATTGCTTGTGGCAGAATAAGCCCTACCAGTGTGGTAACCGCCCCAGCTAATAATAGTCGTTGGAATAATGGCCAGCGCTGACCCATCGCGGTTAATTTAAGCAAAGATTTATTAAAAAATGCCGCTATAGAGCCAAGCACAACGCCAAATATTGCCAGTAGAGGATATTGGCTCAACGGGATCACTTCGGCACCAATTTGCTCAAACTCATGCACATTACCAAACACCACTTGGCTGGTTAACGCGCCGCAGATGGCAGATAGCATCACAGGGAAAAAGTAGTGAATTTTATATTCACGTAACACCACTTCAAAGACAAAAATAACCGCCGCAAGAGGAGCATTAAAAATAGCAGCAATGCCAGCTGCAATGCCACTGGCGCACATGATCCGGACGCTGTTATCTGGCAGCTTGAATTTTTCGGCCAACATGCTGGCACTGACAGCACCAAGGTGGATTGCAGGACCTTCTCGGCCGACAGAAAAATGAGTGGCTAAGGCAAATAATGCTTGAAAAAACTGCCCAGGAGCTGACTGCAATGGAATTTTGCCATAATGCAATTTCATGCGATGGATCACATAGGCTATCCCCATACGTTGGTAACGTTTTGAGCCTAACTTAGCGACGCCCCAGATCAAAAAAGATCCAAAAAGTGGTAATAATACTCGCCAGTCATCGATCAGATCCGTAAAATTCACACTTTGATTTTGCAAAAAAGTGTCAAACCACTCCAGCAACAATCTAAAAAGTAAAATAACAGCAGACGCAAATAGCGCAAATAGCAACGCCAATATGCATAATTGAACGCTGACTTTGGCATGAGAAAGCGTGTCTTTTAGCTCTGTATTGAGATACTGTTTAGCTTGCTGTTGCAATTTTGCTATCGTTTGATACACAGACACATCCCCAAAGTTCAGTGAACTTATTATACTGTAATGTGAGTTTTTTATTAAGAGGCTGTTATTTAATGGCAAGTTACCACCGCTGGCTCGACCGCTTGCAAGTGCTCGAGCGGCAGTTGCGTTCATCTAGTATTTATTTATTGTTACTGGTGCTGACATCGTTTGTATTAGGTGCTTTATGCTTTCATGTTGGTGCGGACTATTTCTCTGCAAAAGTCACACAGCAGACGGACAACACGTTAGTGTTTAAAGCAAAATTACAACAACAGGCCGATACCCTTGCTGCCCGCAATATTGAGCTGGCAGTCGAAAAAGAAGCCAATGCCAACATGCAAGCAATGTTTGTTAAACAACAGCAAAAGCAACAAGAACTGACGCGTGAGCTGGCTTTTTATCGCAGCGTGATGGCTCCAGAACATAGCGCAGAAGGCGTCGCGATTAACAACCTTGAGTTGCTGCCAGAGCCACTACCGGGGCAATACCGATTAAGACTGGTACTGACCCAATTACAAAAGCGTAAGCGGTCAGTTTCAGGACGCAGTGAAGTGAGTTTTGTGGGCTTACAAGAGGGAAAAATTAAAACCATCAGATTGGCCGATTTGAGCAAGACGCCATTGAAATTTAAATTTACTTATTTTCAAGTATTAGAGGCTGAGTTCACATTACCCGACAATTTTGTGTTATCTAGAGTCATAGTCAAAGTGATCGTGCCTGCAAGCCGCTGGACCAAAGGCTCACAGGCTGAGCAAGAATACAGTTCACAAGAATTACTTGTGGATGAAAATGAGCAGACCATATTACTTGAACAAAACACTCAGGTATTAGATAATTCTGCACAGTAAATAGAGGTAAGAGGTAATAATGACTGAACAAGCTGAAGATGCTTTGCCGATCCGCTTCACAGATGCAGCGGCATCAAAAGTAAAAACCTTGCTTGATGAAGAAGAAAACGACGCGCTTAAATTACGTGTTTATGTAACTGGTGGTGGTTGCTCTGGTTTCCAATATGGCTTTACTTTTGATGAAAAAGTAAATGAGGGTGACTTTACTGTAGAGAAGCAGGGTGTTCAGTTAGTTGTTGATCCTATGAGCTTACAGTACTTAGTCGGTGGTGAAGTGGACTACACTTCAGGCCTTGAGGGATCACGTTTTTTTGTGAAAAACCCCAATGCGACAACAACCTGTGGTTGTGGCGCGAGTTTCTCAGTATAAGTAACCTTGCAGACTAAAGTGGATGGCCGATGTGGCACCCATCAAAAAGCCGTCAATTGACGGCTTTTTTTGTGTCAGCTAGTTGCAGGTGAGCGTTTGCGATTTTTTGTCACCGCAGGCTCGTCAGGGTGTTACGTCAGTTATGTGAACAAGACAACGATAAATGCATAAGTAAATGCATAAATGCATAAGTAAATGCATAAATGTATAAGTAAATGCATAAATGTATAAGTAAATGCATAAATGCATAAATGCATAAATGCATAAGTAAATGCATAGGCATGCATAGTTAATGGCATTTTCTGACTCA
>JAOIUG010000078.1 GCA_028223395.1 Shewanella sp. | reverse complement strand
ACCGCACTAAGGTTAACGTGAAAAAAACTAAAGTGAATGCGAGCAATGCGTTTCAAGAAAATGTAGTCGCCTCAGTAATCATTTCGTTATTGTCTTGGTAACTCAAAATAATGTAATGCAAAACTTAATCAGCCTCAGGCACATGTAATCCATTAAACCGCTCAAACAACTGCATCGTTGATCAAGCATTAAAAGCAGACACAACCACTACGCACCATCACGAACGCGAGAATAATTAAAGCGGTACAAAAATCCTGACTCTGATCCATATACTCTCTATATTCATTATTGTTATGTTGGCATGTAACGTTAAGCGAAATAACGCCTCTTCCTTTTGTTCTACAAAAACGTTTATCAGCAACGCTAAAGTCTTTAGCCGTTAACACTCCAGACAAAAATAAGAAAAACAGCAATGATAGAAAGAAAAGCAGGTATTGACTCTGGCCGAAATATATCCTCAGCTTATAAAGAGTGAGTTTGGCCCGTCACCACACCTTCCGATACAACTGTTGATATAGCGCTAAACACCTTTGGCTCTAAACAACTGGCACTAAACAACTGACGCTAAACAGCATCGAGCAAAACCTGGCGCAGATAAAGTGAGCATCGTTTCAGCGCAAGTTTATATGGCTGATAGGCAAGACAAACCGGTAATGGATTTAATGTGACGCATGAGGTTAGGCGCAGATCCAAAGCATTGGCCGCAACGTGCATGCTTAGGAGTCGAATTAGACACCAATGTATTAATTGAGGTTAGCGTCACGGCAATTAGGTAACACAGATGGGAAAAGTGGGATCAGACGGACACCATATTCGGCCATAGCACTCACCTGATAGCAGTAATGGGAAATGCCGCGCAATCAACAAATTTTAGGTACAAAAAAACCGACTTAATGTCGGTTTAATTATTTCTCTTAAAGAGAAATGGTACCTGAGGACGGACTTGAACCGTCACTTCTTTCGAAATCGGATTTTGAATCCGACGTGTCTACCAATTCCACCACTCAGGCTTTGTTATTGCATTCATTGAGTTGTGCCTCAAGGAATGCAGCGAATTATACCTGCCATTATTGTAATGGCAAGTACTTTGAACTCACTTTGCTATCAACTGGACAAAATTCAATCTCAAACACATTTTCTCGCAGTGTAGCGCTACAAATCGTGGATACACTGAACAAATATCAATCTTAGGTAACGCGTTTAAATATCTAATGTAAACACCTCGTTCAAACAACTAATCCAAATACCTAATTTACAATTTGCTATCAAACCAACAATAACTACAACATAACTTGACCAAGATCAATAACACCATAAATAGACAGAGGTACTTTATACTCATCGACAAAGAAAGAGGATTTCAGATATGGCATTCTGATTAAATTTAATGTTTGGTAACGCGATAGGCTTGCTATCAATGATCGTTATCTTTAGTACGATAGGCATCGTTTCTTATCTAATGTGGATGTTCTATAGTAAGTCTGCTGATCCAAAATCATGAACACATATTTAAATAAGGGGCTGTTATCGCCCCTATTTTCATTTAAGCGGCCTGTTTACGTGTAGCGACAAAACTATGAATAAACGGCGGCCGGGCTTTGATCAGGCTTTTCATTTCTTCGGCGCTAGGCGCGCCTGCCGGAAAACGTAACACTTGTCTATTTAAATGCTCTCGAGCTCGCATCGAGATCTTAAAGTCTGCCGTTGAGCCTTGGATAGCGTAATGCTTTTGGTTTCCAAGGTGCTCTAAAATCCCAGCTTTAGACAAGCTTTTGACGGCTTGTTCAGCTTCAGGCAGCGTTAGTACCGTCGCTCCTTGTAGGAAAAACTCCCTCAGCAATGCGCGCTCTACAGGATCGAGCAACTTGACTTTCTCTTCAATGCGCTCTAATTCACGCTTGTCGCGTAAATGACTAATCGCTTCGTCAATAAAGTAATTGAGCAGCAATGTCAGTAAGTATGCTGCGCCAATAATCAAACCTAAACCAATAAAATGTGCATACTGTGTCGACACCTCAGCAAGCTTTAGGGCTGACAGCAGTTTTATCGGTGAAAATAACAGTGCAGTACAAGCCAGCGTTAACCACAGCATGGCATTGAACATCAACTTTTTAATTGATCTACCAGTAAAAAAAAGGGCGTTTAATTTCAATTTTTGCATTGCTAAATCCAGTGTCAGAATTTTGTTACTAACCCAAATAAAGCAAAATCAATGCCAACTATCTGTATTTATATAAATCCGTAAAAATGACTAGCAGCCTCGTATGAAACCTAGTTAGATATTGATTTTAAAAGATTTTACTTATCTTACATTATTTCAATTTAGTTTAATTTGGTTTACTCATGAGTCTACACATTGACTGATTTAGGCTATTCACTCTAAAGAAGCCTTTGCAGCCAATTTAGTCAACACTCGGCTGGCAGCCACAAAACCAAATGTGCCCGTCACCATTGTGACCGCCCCAAAACCTGAGGCGCAATCCATTCGCATACTGCCATCAGCCGTAGCTTTGGTATTGCACACTGAGCCATCCGCTTGCGGATACACTAATTGCTCTGTTGAAAAAACCGCTTCAATACCAAACCGGCGGGCAACATTTTTTGAAAAGCGATATTCACGCCTCAATAAATTACGTACTTTGGCAAGCAAAGGATCTTGATAAGTTTTCGCGAGATCAGCCACTTGAACTTGTGTTGGATCGCTCTGCCCACCTGCCCCACCAACAGTCACTAAGGGGATTTTTTGGCGCTTACACCAAGCAATTAATGCGGTTTTGGGCTTAACGGCATCAATACAATCGACTACGTAATCTATATCGCCACCCGCTTTTTTACCCTGAAAATAAGCGTCAAGGTTATCAACGGTAATAAAGTCTTCTATTTCATTAATGATGCATTCAGGGTTAATTTGCTTTAGGCGCTGCGCCATCACTTCGACCTTAGACTCGCCAATGGTCTCTTTTAATGCATGAGCCTGACGATTAGTGTTAGTCACACAAATATCATCGAGATCTATCAAGGTTATTTGACCTACACCACTTCTGGCCAATGACTCTGCCACCCAAGTACCCACGCCACCAATGCCTACAACCACGACATGAGATTGAGCAAAAGCATGCAGAGCTTGTTGGCCATATAAACGACCAATTCCTGCGAAGCGATTCAGGTAACTATCTGACAAAATTATATTTTTCAAGGTAATACTCTATTTAACGATAAGGCGTTGTCGGCGTGATGCAGATTTTATCTTAATTCAATTTAAAACTCTAAATTATTACTGCTCAACAACCAGCAAAGAAAAATAAACCGGCGTGCAAGTTACCATTCTTATCTTGAACAATCACCAGGCTCACACAAATACAATTATCACCGCGCTGAAAACCTAAAACTTGATCTAGCCCAAAACTAGAAAAACATACCACTGTAATATCCCTGCCGAACGTTAACAATAAAAACAACATCTTATATTAGCTATCAGCCACATACACCAACTCAAGTTCTGGAGTAAATGAAATGAAAAAAACACTTATCAGTGCATCTGTAGCATCTGTGCTAACACTCACGTCATTTGGCACACTCGCGCAAAGTCCTCATTTTTATGGTCGTTTAGATCTTGCTGTCACACATTCAGATCAAAGCACCACGTTGCAAGGCGGCAGCAACGGCGTTAAAGCGGGTGAAAGCGGAACATATTTAGAAAATAACTTCTCTCATATTGGTGTAAAAGGTAATCAAAGCCTGACCAGCAATATTGATGTGATTTATCAAATGGAGTTTCAAGTCGAAAATACGTCCAGTAAAGGCGACGTATTTAAAGCCCGCAATACTTTCCTTGGCCTTAAATCTTCACTCGGTATGTTGCTGGTAGGGCGCAACGACACGGTATTTAAACAAGCTGAAGGTGGAGTCGATGCTTTTGGTAATACCAATGCAGATATCGATCGTTTAGTCGCCGGCCAAACGCGATCTGCAGATGGGATCTGGTATTATTCTCCAAAAATCGCGGATCTTGTGACCTTAAATGCGACATACCTAATGAGTGACAATAATCAAGGTGCAGATAAAGACACCGATGCTCAATATGCACTCAGCGCCACATTAGGTGATAAGAAATTTAAAGATCAAAACTATTATTTTGCCGCCGCTTACAACAAAGGTATCGCCAATATTGATGCTTACCGCGCTGTTGCCCAAGCTAAATTCGGTCAGGTGAAAGTGGGCGGTTTTTTCCAAGACACTGAAAGCCTTAAATATGAAAACCTAGAAGGTAACACGTATTTTGTTAATGCTGTTTATAATCTAGGCGGCGTTAACTTAAAAATACAATACGGCGCTGATAGCGCGGGCCTAAGTAAATACTTCAGCAACTCATTTGGTGTTATTAATCCTAACGATGCTAATACCGATGAAAATGAAACCAATGCGGTATTAAACAACATCAGCGATGTTAACGTTCAAAACATGTCTGTGGGTGCTGATTACAAGGTGTCGAAATCAACCATGGTGTACGGTCATTACGCGATGTATTCTGGCGACTATAAACTTGCTGGTAATAAAGTTGATCTAGCAGACGACAGTGTATTTACGTTGGGCATGCGTTATAACTTCTAATCCAGTCAACAGCCCCTAATTTAATGGAACTGCGCATGATGTTAACAGCGATCTCTCGATCGCTTTTAACCGACTTAACTTCGTGCTTTCATACTGCTTAACCTTTTCGCCTCAATTTATATACCGACTCTGTTAGTGAGCTTACCTGCTTTTTAACAAAACGCGGGTTATCATTTAATACATCGGCGCTGGCTAAGCACTCTATGTCAAAATCGGCCGCTAAATGAGTATTGACCCATGCTTTGGGTACTGAAAAAGGTGGACCATTGAGCTCCGCTTGCGGGTAATCCAAAGTAATAAGCAGGCCAACACTTCCAGCAGGGATAAGTTTGGCAAGTTGTTTAGCGTACGCTAGGCGCAGATCTTCAGGCCAAGCAATCAGCGCAGCGCGATCGTAAAAGGCACATGTGCCGGCTAGTTTGGCTGCATCTAAAGTGAAAAAATCCCCCTGATAGATGGTCACTTGCTCAGCACTAAATTGCGTGTGTTGATCTTGCGCCGTGATGGTAACGGGCAAGTTTTGCTCTTGAAAAAATTGCTTTACTGCTAGTGCGTTTAGCTCACAGCCGACAACCTCATGACCTTGCTCTGCGAGAAAGCACATATCGAGTGACTTACCACACAGAGGAACAAACACCTGCGCGCCTGTGTCTAGTGCCAATTGTGGCCAAAACTGGATCAATAACGGATTCACAGCTGACAAGTGGAAACCTATCTGCTGTGTGTTCCATTTTTCATGCCAAAAACTGGGTTGCATGGCTACCGTCCTAAAAAATTAACGTGAGCGATACTCTACTGTGCATACGGTTATTTGGCAAAAATGGATTATTCAGCGGTCACATGCAATGCTTTTTGTACGCTTTTAAGCCAACTGCAATTATCACACTCACAGTAGTGTCGCGATAAATGATGTGGACTCAAGCTAGAATCAATAAAATCGACGGCTACAAGTAACTGTTGTTTTAATGCAGCTTCGGTTTTTTGATCCACCGCGATGGTTTCGTCATTAGCATTCATCCAAGTGCATTCCATGCCTTGGTGACAGTTAATACACGCCATGTCGCTATGATTAAAAAAGCCAGCATGAGGGCACCTATCTAGCTCCATTGACTGTAAAATGCGTTGCCTTGGGTATTTAAGCAGTTCAATTAGCTGTGCTTTATTTAAATCCGTCATA
>JAOIUG010000077.1 GCA_028223395.1 Shewanella sp. | reverse complement strand
ACTCGTCGCTCGATTCCTTGGAGAATTATCCATCCTGGATAGACTAGCTTGATTAGACCCCTGCCTAATCAACAGGAGCAATTATAACCGAATGTAGTTTTATTACAACTATATTTGTTAAATTAAGCAAAATCCAACTGTAACGGTTACTTTATTACATGAAAGTGTATTAAAAAGCCGACGCTAACGTCGGCTGCAATCATGTTACCGTGCAACACTTATTCGCTATCGAGCCCTTATTCGTTATCGAGCATATAGTGAAAAAGTGCCACTAATGGCGTTGCAGTAGGACTGCCATAATGCGGATGACCTTCTGTAGCGCTGCCAGCAATATCTAAGTGTGTATACGCAATAGGCGTGTCACTGTGCAAACCGTGATTCTCTAAACCTGAAGCTTTTATTAAGAACGCAGCAGGATATTGATGACCGCGCGCTGTAATAGAAGATGGTGCATTGTTGGATGACAACAGATCCGCTGCGGCAGATGGATCGACAATTTTGCTAAAGTCGTCTCTACGCAATTGACTCACCTCAATAGGTTCGCCCCAAATAGCGGCTTGCTTGCCCATTCGCTCTGCCACTTTGGCGCGCTTAGCAACGCTGTTTTCTACCGCTGCGCTATAACCACCAAAACAACGCACAACATGGCCAGTTAATGTGGCAACCGAATACATTTCAGGCTTGACGGCACATTGCGCTTTAATCCGTAAGTGTGACAAAAGATCTGCCAGCACTAAACGCCCTTCAGCATCGGTATTGCCAATACGCACGCGCTTTCCGGCGTGACTGGTGATGATCTCATCAGTGACAAATGCTTCGCTACCGATACTGTTGCGCACTAAGCCCAGCTCAGCAACAATACGGATCCCTTTAGGCTTTAACATACTGACTGTTTTCAGTAATCCCGCCACAGCGGCAGCGCCGCCTTTATCTCGGCTCATACCTGCCATTGCGCCGGCAACTTTCAAGTCAGCGCCGCCGGTATCGTAAACCACACCTTTTCCGGCAAACATAAAGGTGTGCTCTATTTCGCCTGCACCGACATATTCGAGTTTAACGACTCGAGGTTGATGCCTAGACACAGCAAAAGAGGAGCGGCCGACCGCGCTCAACAGTGGGTAATCACGCTCTAAAATATCTCTATCTTCGACAACAGACATCGTTAAGCCGCTATCAGCCAGCGCTGCAACACAATAATCGGCAAAGGCAGGGGCAGACATTCGCTCAGGTTCAGTGCCGCAAAGATCGCGCGCTAAGATCCTGCCAGCTTCAATGGCTGTTAATGTTGCTGCTTGCTCAACAGAGCTGAGCAGCCCAATACATTCTACGGTATCATCCGCTCCGCCAGCTTCGCGCAGCTCTAGCGCTTGCCATAATTGTTGACCACAGGCTAAAGCCGATACCTCAGCCGCTTGTTGATAACGCGACTGCCCGATCTCATTGACTAATAACAATGGCCGCTTAGCTCCCGCCTCTTTAGCGATTTGGATCCCTTCTCGCGCTGCGTCAGCAAAAACACGCACATCTTCATATTCATCACAGGCTTTTTTCACTGGCGCGATAACTAAACGTCCTCCGGCGATGCCCGGTGCAAACAGCAATGTTGCACTGCGGCCAACTCGTTGATCTACCTGTTGGCCATGTTTAGCAAGCAGTGTAATTTCCTCAATACCAATAGTGTCTAAATCCGCGGTTACAACTACCAGGGCATCCCAGCCATTACCTTCAAATATTGCCTCTTGTGAAGCAACATCAACATACTTAATTACAGACATGAGCTTTCCTTTTTTATTTTTCATTGCTGGCATTATTATCCTATTATCCAGAGATTACCAACCACTTTAATCAGTGTGAAACCTTGTTTGGAAACTTATGCTGACACCAATGAGTGTTAGCAATGTAAACAGCACTTTCCGCCCGTTAACCTATGGTAGAATATTTATCTTTTCAGCCTCAAGCGCACTTGCGCAGTTGTGATAACTTTAGGATAGAGGAACTTCCTGTGACCGCACTAAACCAACTACAACCACAAGCACTCTGGCAATGGTTCGAACAAATTTGTGCCATTCCCCACCCTTCAAAACATGAGCAAGCTTTAAGTGAATACATTCAAGCTTGGGCGAAAGATAAGCAACTATCTGTTGTCGAAGACAAAGTCGGTAACCTGATTATCAAAAAAGCCGCCACAGCAGGCATGGAAAATCGTAAAGCTGTTGTTCTACAAGCTCATATTGATATGGTTCCACAAAAAAATGCCGACAAAGTGCATAACTTTGAAACCGATGCGATTGAGCCGTACATTGACGGTGATTGGGTAAAAGCACGCGGCACAACATTAGGCGCTGACAACGGCATTGGCATGGCGTCGGCGTTAGCCGTTTTAGGCGCTGATGATATTGCCCATGGTCCACTGGAAGTGCTACTGACTATTGATGAAGAAGCAGGCATGACAGGCGCTTTCGGTTTAGAAGCTGGCATGCTTGAAGCTGAGATCTTGATCAACACCGATTCAGAGCAAGAAGGCGAGATCTACATGGGCTGTGCTGGTGGCGTTGATGGTCAAATCAGCGTGCCGATGGTTTGGCAATCTCCAGAGCCAAGCAACAGCAGTTTCACTCTGACATTATCAGGCCTTAAAGGAGGCCATTCAGGCGTAAACATTCATTTAGGTCGTGGTAATGCCAACAAGTTATTGGCGCGGTTCTTATTTGATCACAGCGACGAGTTGGCGCTTGAACTGACAAACTTTACCGGTGGTTCACTGCGTAACGCCATCCCACGTGAAGCACAAATTAGTTTTATGCTTCCGGCGGAAAATGTCACTGCGTTGCAGAGCCGCATTAGCGAGTTTCAAGCATTAGTACGTCAAGAACTCGCCATTGCCGATCCTGGCGCTGAGCTAACACTGACAGAAATACCTGCCGAAACAAAAGTGATGAGTGAAGACTCACAGCAAATTTTAATTGATATCCTCAACGCTTGCCCTAATGGTGTTGTGCGTATGAGCGATGAAGTCGAAGGCGTAACTGAAACATCATTAAATGTTGGAGTGATCACCACTGAAACAGATTCAGTGCAAGTGCTTTGCCTAATTCGCTCATTAATCGACTCAGGCCGTGAAGAGATAGAAGGCGTGTTGAGCTCATTGAGCAACCTTGCCGGGGCTAATGTTGAGTTTAGCGGTGCATACCCAGGTTGGAAACCTGACAATAGCTCACCTGTGATGGCAAGTGTGCGTGAGACCTATGAAGATATCTACCATAAAGAGCCCACAATCATGGTGATCCACGCCGGTCTTGAGTGTGGTTTATTTAAAAAGCCTTATCCAGAAATGGACATGGTGTCTATTGGTCCGACTATCCGCTATCCACATAGCCCTGATGAAAAGGTCAATATCACAACCGTCGGTCAGTACTGGAAACTATTACTGGCCGTACTTGAACGTACACCTGCAAAAGATTGTTAACCACTATTGACTTGCTTTTGTTACATTTGTGCCGCGCTAAGTGAAGACTTGGCGCTCAAATAAAGCCGCATTATGCGGCTTGCTAAAAGCCAAGATCCATTTGTGGTTCTTGGCCAATATGGCTTGATGGTAACGCATTTGACACCAAGCCGACCGACACGCCCAATAAACGTATACCTCTGTCGTGTTGGCGTTCCATCGCTTGTGCTAGTAATTGGTAAAACATATTGACGGAGATCTCATCACTGCGCTGCTCTATTGTGGTTTGTTTGAAGTCTTCAAACTTGATCTTAACGACCTGCTTATGGATCGCGCGGCCCTTAGCACTGCGGTTAACTCTAGCACCTAACTCTTGGATCAACTGCGGCATCACAGCCTGACATTGCGCCAAGGTGTGAATATCTTTAGCTAATGTGGTTTCCACGCCAACAGATTTACGCTCTCTGTTTGGTGATATTGCTCGATTGTCTATCCCTTTTGCTCTTTCTATCAATACTGCTCCAAATTTTCCAAACCGTTCTAATAACTTATGCTGCGGGTAAGCTTGCACATCAGCGCAAGTGTGTAATCCTAAGTCGGCAAGCTTTTTAGCCGTCACTTTGCCTACCCCAGGAATTTTGACTAAAGGTAATGTTTTTATAAACTCGTCAATGTGATCGGGCCTAATGAGATATTGACCATTAGGCTTATTTAAATCTGACGCTATTTTAGCCAAAAATTTAACCGATGCGATCCCCGCAGAAGCTGTTAAGCCTGTTTCAGCCAATATTTCAGCACGGATCGCCTCTGCCATTAATGTGGCTGAGCCGTGGCAGCAATCACTTTGTGTCACATCAAGGTAGGCTTCATCAAGGGACAATGGTTCGATTAAGTCAGTGTAACGCTCAAATACAGCTCTGATTTGGCTAGACACGGTTTTATAAACGTCCATTCTTCCGGGGACTAAGATCAGATCCGGGCACAATTTAAGTGCATATCCCGATGCCATCGCCGCACGCACACCAAATTTACGCGCTTCATAGTTACACGTGCTGATCACGCCGCGGCGATCGCTTCGCCCTCCCACTGCAATCGGCTTTGCTTGCAATTCGGGGTTATCGCGCATTTCAACCGCAGCGTAGAAGCAGTCCATATCCACATGAATAATTTTTTGCAAATTTGAGTCCTCCACAATCAAATGTACTGTATATAATAACAGTACACTTAGCAAGAAAACCTTCTCAAACTCACCAGCAAGCTTAATCGTTTAAATGGCCTGCAATACAAAAACGGAGCCTATTGGCTCCGTGTTAATAGGCAAAAGCGTAACGATAATTAAATTTTAAACTGCTTAATATTATCAGATAAAGATTCAGTCACGTTGGCAAAATGGCTAAAGTTATGCGATAGATCCTCACTGGCCACCAGCGAGTCGTCAGACAACACTCTCACGTTTTCAATATTACATGCCACTTCTTCAGCAACTACGGCTTGTTGCCCAACAGCTGCAGAGATCTCAATAGTTTGCTGCTGAATAGCAACAATTGATCCCGTAATGGTTTCCAGCGCTATTTCCACTTTACCGGTGAGTGCCTGGCCTATGTTCGCTTGTTCAACACTGGCTTCCATCACTTGCTCAGCTTCATTGGCATTTTGCTGTAATGTTTGAATGATCTCTTGAATATTAGCCGTTGAGTCTTGCGTACGTGACGCAAGCGTTCTAACTTCATCTGCTACCACGGCAAAACCTCGGCCTTGTTCTCCTGCCCTCGCTGCTTCAATGGCTGCATTTAGTGCAAGTAAGTTAGTTTGCTCGGCAATATTGCGGATCACATTAAGTACTTCGCCAATTTGCTCTGAGCGGGTTCGAAGCTGCTTTACCACTTTAGCCGCTTCAATAACTTGAACTGACAAGGACTGCATACCTTCAGTGGCTTGCACAACAATCACGCCACCATCAACAGACTCTGCTTGCGCTTTATCAGCAAAATCACTAGCTCGCTGAGCACTGGAGGCCATATCCTGACTGGTATGCGCCATCTGCGTCGCAGCTGCGGCAATTGATGCTATTTCTTGTTTTTGTTTAGCAACTGAATGAAGCGCGCGCTCGCTAACTGTGGTTGCTGATGTCACTTCAGTTTCAACCTCTAAAATTAAGCTTCGCGTTTCTTGCAGCATTCCCTGAACCTTGGCGGCAAAGCGGTTAAATGCCTCGCCAAGTTTGCCTAGCTCGTCTTCTCTATCCACATTGATACGCTTGGCAAGATCGCTATCACCTTCTGCAATATCTTCCATTGCATACAGCAAGTTGTTAAGTTGCATCACCCAAACGGTTAATCCGACTAACAGCATGAGTAAACCAGACAATAACACAGAGTGAGTAATCGTTTCGTTTACTGGCGCATCTATGATTTCTGTCGGTAAC
>JAOIUG010000076.1 GCA_028223395.1 Shewanella sp. | reverse complement strand
GGACCGCGTCGACTACGTTCGCTGGTCAGGTAATGAATATGTCATTATAGGCACTAGCTATCCAACTCATTACAACGGTCGCTATTTTAGAGTAAGTCGACTTTACGCTATCAATATCAAGACGAAAAAAGTACGAGAACTCAGCAATAGAAGGATGAAAAAAGAAACAGTCCATCAAATACAATCCTACGGATTAGTGTCAACCTTAAAGAATGAGCCTGAGCATGTATTAGTTGCAACATACGATAAAAGAGATAAAGCATACAGCGTATTTAAAGTTGATTTATCTGATGGTGACTACGATAAACAATTTGTTAATAAGTACGATGTTGGTTCATGGTTCTCTGATAGTAACGGTGTGATCCGTTTAGGTATTGGTCGCGAGAAACAACAAGGCTTATTTCAAGAAAAAGGCCACTTTAACAGTACTTGGTACCGTAAAAGTGAAGACGAAGAATTTAGCTTACTGTACAAACAGAAAATAGGAGAAGGTGTCACATTTTCGATCCAAGGACTAACTGATGATGGCAGCAAGGCTTATATTTTAAGTGACAGAGAGACTGGTCGTGAAAGTTTATGGCTTTACGATATCATCACAGGAAAGTTTGAATCAAAACTGTTTGGTCATGAAACATTCGATCTTAGTGGAGTGGTAACGAACGTCAGTGGGAAACTTGTTGGCGTCAGATGGAATGAAGATTTTGAACGACGTCATTACTTCGATCCAAAAGACAGCCAACACTTTGAAGAAATAAAAGCAGCGTTGAAAGGCTATGAAGTTTTTATTAGCAGTGAAAGTAAAGATAAAACCAAAGTGCTGGCTTTTGCTATTAAAGATAACTCACCAGGTAAGTATTTTTGGATAGACAAAAGCGCAAACAAAGGAGGCTTATGGTTTTCTCAATACCCTCACTTAGAAAAAAAACAACTTGCGAGTGTAAAACCAATTCAATACCCAGCTAGTGATGGAGTCATGATCCCAGCTTACCTCACAATGCCTGTAAATTTAGAGGAAAATGAGAAACCCGCTCTTGTCGTGTTACCTCATGGGGGCCCTCATGCGAGAGACATGCGTTATTTTGACCCCCTTGTACAACTCATGGCCAGTAGGGGTTACGCAGTACTTCAGATGAATTTTAGAGGCTCTATGGGTTTTGGGTCTAAGTTCGAATCTGACGGCTATTACCAGTGGGGAAAACGGATGCAACAAGATGTAATGGATGGTGTTAATTGGTTGGATGCACAGAATATAGTCGCAAAAGAGGCATGTATTGTCGGGGCAAGTTATGGTGGCTATGTGGCCCTTACTGCTGCATTCCAAGCGAACACACGCTTTAAATGCGTAGTGAGTATTGCTGGGATCAGTGATTTGAAAGAGCTTGTAAAAGATGAAGAGCGCCATTCGGAGTATGTCAAACATATTGTAAACTCTGACGATACCAATGCTGTTAATGCGCTAAGTGATGTCTCTGCCATCATGCATATTGATAAAATTAAAGCACCAATATTGCTTATTCACGGCACAAGAGACACGCGAGTCGCTTACAGTCAATCCAAGGATTTTTATAACAAAGCTAAAGACAAGCTCGATATTGACTATGTTGAATTTAAAGATGGTACTCACTTTTTAGATCACCCCGAAAATAGAAAAGTTGCATTTGCTGAACTTAGCCAGTTTTTAAATAAACATCTATAAGTCAGGTGCAGCGTTGTTTCTAATGGTATTCATTGCCTTGGCACTCGTTCAAGAAATGTATCTTCATTAGCAAAACAGCACAATTACTCACTTTGCTCTAATGCCAGTAAGTCACTTACTGGCATTTTTATAGCGATCAGAGCTTTAAATGAGGCTATCGTACACAAACGCATGTTCAGCTTACAATTCAAGAGCGCTCAACTCCCTACAAGGTAGAATCTTTGCCTAGGCTAAAAGGTATATCAGCGTTCACCTATTTAAGGATTAATGCTAGTATTCTTGTTTGACTAGGGGAATACAATGGCGTCTAATTACAGGTTAAAACTTGCCCACATCAACGACACTCATTCTCATTTTGATACCAATCGACTTCAGTTTGCGATAGAGGCGCAGCAACAAGCATTAACCCTTTATACTCATAGTGGCGGTTATGCTCGCATTGGTTATCAACTCTCGCAAGCAAAACTGGCAGCCAAAGCCAATCAACAGTCTTTTCTATTCTTACATGGCGGTGATAGCTTCCAAGGCACGCTTTATTTCAGTGAGTTTAAGGGCAAGGCCAATTCAGATCTATTAAACCAGCTAAAACCGGATGCGATGGTGCTGGGTAATCATGAGATTGATGCCGGTAATGGTCCTGTTTTAGATTTTCTTAATGATATTGAGTTCCCTCTACTGGCTGGCAATATGGATTTAAGCCAAGAAGATCAGCAAAAAACCGCTAAGCTGCGCGGTCATCATCACCTTTATGATTATGATCCAAATAGCCAAACTGCAAAGTACATATTAAAACCACTGCAAGATAAACAAGTGGCTATTGTCGGGATCACCCTTGACCAAATGAAGGACATTGCCCGCCCTGATGACGATACGCATTTTGTTAACGCTATTGAAACCACTCGCCGTACGGTTGCAAAACTGCACGCTAAAGGCATTTATCACATTATCGTATTGAGCCACTTGGGCCTCGATCAAGACCGTGTGCTTGCAGATGAAATTGATGGGATAAGCTTAATTGTCGGTGGCCACTCGCACACTCTACAAGGTGATTTTCGTGATCTTGGTTTGAGCAATATTCCTTATGCAGAACAAGTTAACCACACACCGATCCTGCACGCTGGGAAATACGCTGAAACCATCGGTATATGTGATATTAATTTTAATGAAGCAGGCATGATCACCGACATCAATGGTGGTAACTTTTTTATGCTTGATCAACAATTTATTTTACAAGCCAATGATGGCGAAGTCTGCGCTGAAAACTACCAGAGTGTTCGCGCGACACTCGACGCTCATCCCGGCATACTCTGGGATGGTGAAGACGCCAAAATACAGCAAACTATTTTACAAAAATATCGCCCAAGGGTCGATGCACTCGATCAGCACATACTCCGTTTTATTCCACGCGATCTCGAACATACCCGTCTGCCCAGTAAAGCATTGCCACATGGCAGTGAAATCGCACCGTGGGTCAGCCGCAGTATGTACCATGAGACAAAAGCTATCGGTATGCAGGTCGACTTTGCGCTGCACAACGCAGGTGGCGTCAGGCAATCATTAAATAAAGGGCAATTGAGCTTGGCTGAAGTGATTGGTCGGATCTTACCGTTTGAATTACCCTTAGTGACTTACCAAATTCAAGGGCAATATCTGTTCCAGATGTTAGAGTCGGCTATCAACGCTGCAACCAATAACAGTGTGATGGGCACGGGTGCGGGCAGTTTTCCTTATACCTATGGGCTGAAATATTTTTATGATGGACGCCGAGCGTTGGGACAACGGATCATCAAGCTTGAGATCATGCGCCCAGCCAATGGCCAAGCGCGCTGGTTTAGCCTTGATCCAACGCAGCACTATGTTGGCGTATCTTCCGCTTACACTGCATCAGGAAAAGAAGGCTACAGCCCAATATTACAATCAAATTGGCTGCATAGTGTCGAGGAGTTAACCTTACCTGAGGCATTCATTCGCTTTATAAGTCGTACAGATAAACTGAATGAGACCCTCGAGCCTGAAGTGCATTACACCAGCCATAGAGGCCGAGCAAACGCTGCGAACCGGTAAATGACAAAGGCCTGCCATTTAAACTAGCAGGCCGCTTATGTTAGATCAAAGCGGTCAACGTTTTATGCATGCTAAAATTAACCAGTACTTGATCTGCGCGAATATGTTCATTTTTAGATAACACTTGATAACCTTGTTGCTCAAAAAAAGGTTTTGCTAGATAGGAGGCTTCAACCGTTAGCGCAGCAATGTTTCGTGATCTAGCGTACGACTCTAAGCACTGATAAAGACTGGACGCCACGCCTTTTCCCACATGTTCAGGGTGTGTAAACAGGCAATCAATCTCTGCCGATAATCGCGGCTCACCTGCATGGCCGCACACCTCCACGGCAGGGCTTAAATTAATAAACCCTCTGATAGACCGCCCTTCTTCTGCCACCCAAGTGACCGTTGGCGCTAACCGTGATAGCCACTCATTGTCAGTGCGAAGCGCCGGAGACCATACCGCCCTTTGCTTTTCACTATAATGGCTTGCAGCGCCTTGGCTAACACTTAAATGAAACACACTAGCCACTTGCTGAACGTCAGCGATGGCGAATAATCGAATTTGGAGCGTTTGGGTCATTGTGGACTTTCCTTTATGCATTAAGTGATTTATACATAAGAAATCCCATAATCACTTGCCCATTTTTCTCTTGGTAACTACGGCGCCGTTGCTTAAAACCATGCGCCAGAAATAATGGCTTTGACAATTTAGAGGCATCCACCGATAAACAGTCGATCCCCGCCTGCAAAGCCCAGTTTTCAAGCACTGTAAGCAATGCTTTTGCCACACCTTGGTGCTGATATTGCGGCGCCACATAAAGACTATCAATATAGCCGCGGCGATGAAAATGTGTCTCAAGGTTGATCACCGCGCAGCACTGAGTGGGAGCGTCTGGTTGCTCATCGACCATTAACCATGTTTGAGTGCGTGTTAAACGCTTATGCCAGTGGTAGTCTGATCGCGGGGCAAATGACCATGCTCGACGATCTGCTTCACTGTATTGACTGTCATCAATTGCGTTAATCGCCACGTGACACAGCTGGCTCACTTGGGCTGCATACATTCGATGGTAAGGGATAATTGTTAACATGCTAATTAACCGTGTTGCTAGATAACCCTATTTTGCGTTAATTGGTCGCAAAAGAAAACGACGCTCACAAAAGTTCGCGTCGTTTTTATGGAGTTTATCCAGGCCGAGATCCACTCGCCATTAATAATCGACTCATTACTTCTTATCGATACGCCCCACAAACATTAATTCATCAAACGTGCGATTTAAGGTTTTACTGGTAAAGTTATCCATCCACATTTGCGATTGAACCACCACTGTGTCGCCTTTTTCTACTTCCATTTGCGGCCCAGCAGCCCAAAACGTGTTATCGGCTTCTTTTATTTGCACATAAGTATAACCACCGCCATTCATCGTATCGATGACTGTGCCTTCGTGCATCGAGTCTTGTGCCCAAGCGTTCGATAAGCCTAACGCTAATGTGATGGTAGCTGCGTATTTAACAAATTTAGTGATCATCGAAAATGTCCTTTCATCATTCAAGTCACGCTCTATGCTCAACTTGATTGGATCTTAACTGGAACAGCATTATCACCCAGACACATCACTCATCCTAAATTCGTTATCAACTATTAGAGCTAACTCCCATTACGGAGCAGATTTGCCAGCTTTAACCTGTTCAAGCAAGGGTTGTAACATGCTCTCCAATCCATTGAGCTTAACCTCGTACATTAAAGCAAGTTGTTGGCCCAGCTTGCCTTCAGGAAACCCCTTTGAATGAAACCAAACCAAATAAGGCTCAGGTAATTCAAGTAAATAACGTCCTGCATATTTACCAAAAGGCATTTTCTGACTGATTGCCTGTTGCAGTGACTTTTCATCCATAGCATGCTCTACTTAATTATTGTGGGTTTTATATCAACAAAGCCTATCACAGCTTATCACCACACTCGCTGTTTTCTGACGATGTACTCACATGAGCATATCAAGCAAAATTAAAACACTTTTTAGCTTGACGCCATTAATGATCTTTGACTTAACTGTGTTAATAAAGGCTGATCACGCGGACGGTATCTGATCAATTGAACACACATTAGGGTGCGCTTACCCCATGTAAAGGAAACATTATGCCCACAATAATACTTATCGCCCTG
>JAOIUG010000075.1 GCA_028223395.1 Shewanella sp. | reverse complement strand
CTTAGTTAGCCCTGTGGGCAATACTGTAGATTCAACTTGGAAGTCACTGGTGTCGGGTAAAAGTGGCATTACTCCCATTACACAATTTGATGCGAGTGAATTTACCACTCGCTTTAGCGGTTCAGTTAAACATTTTGATCCCGAACAATATTTATCTCGTAAAGATGCACGTAAGATGGATCTTTTTATTCAATACGGAATGGCAGCCGGGATCCAAGCGATGGATGACTCTGGTCTAGAGATGGATAAACTGGATCCTACCCGTGTCGGCACCGCCATTGGTGCAGGGATGGGAGGAATGCCACTTATTGAGCAAAACCACAGTGCTCTGCTTAAAGGTGGGCCACGAAAGGTGTCACCTTTTTTCGTGCCGAGTACCATTATCAATATGATCTCAGGCCACTTATCAATTAAATACGGCATGACAGGCCCTAACTTTGCCGTGACCACCGCCTGTACAACCGGCGTACATAATATCGGGTTTGCGGCACGTACAATCGCTTATGGTGATGCTGATGTGATGGTCGCTGGAGGCGCTGAAGCGGTAACGTGTCCGTTGGTCGTCGCCGGTTTTGGCTCAGCAAAAGCATTATCAACACGCAATGATGATCCACAAGCCGCCAGTCGCCCTTGGGACAAAGATCGTGATGGTTTTGTCATTGGTGATGGAGCAGGTGTGATGGTCATGGAAGAGTATGAACATGCTAAAGCACGTGGCGCGACTATTTACGGCGAGCTTGTAGGCTTTGGCATGAGTGGTGATGCATTCCATATGACCTCACCACCAAGCGACGGTGCGGGCGCCGCCGCAGCGATGGTTAATGCCATTAATGATGCCAAAATTGCGCGTGAAGCCATTGGCTATATTAACGCTCATGGCACATCAACGCCAGCAGGCGATAAAGCAGAGGCTGCAGCGGTGAAATCCACTTTTGGCGATCATGCATATCAATTAGCTGTGAGTTCGACTAAATCAATGACAGGGCATTTGTTGGGCGCGGCGGGATCACTAGAAGCGATTGTGACTTTACTGGCGCTTAAGGATCAAGTGATCCCACCAACGCTGAACTTGGATAACCCAGATGAAGGCTGTGACTTAGATTTTGTTCCACATACGGCGCGTGATCTTAACTTTGATTATGGTTTGTGTAACTCATTTGGTTTTGGTGGAACAAACGGCTCTTTATTATTTAAAAAACTATAATAAATTGATCCTCGATCACCTAAAGCGCCTTTTGGCGCTTTTTTATTGCACGTATATCGCTCAGTTAGCCGGGTTACCATGCATAGTGACAGCGCTGCATATTATGATGGGAAAGGTATATACTGCTTATTTATTTAATGACGTTATCGAGGTAGATATGGCTGGAGTCGATAGGCAACTCACACTCCGTTTTTTAGCTGAGCCGGCAGACGTGAACTTTGGCGGAAAAGTTCACGGTGGCGCGGTCATGAAATGGATTGATTTGGCAGGTTATGCCTGCGCTGCAGGGTGGAGTGGTAAGTATTGCATCACCGCTTATGCAGGAGGGATCCGCTTTGTTAAACCCATTTATGTGGGTAATATTGTAGAGGTGACTGCCAAAGTTATTTACACCGGCAGAACATCTATGCACCTTGGTATTGATGTTAAAGCTGGCGATCCGAAGGGCTCTGATCGTCATCTTACAACACACTGTGTTTTGATTATGGTTGCCGTTGATGATGAAGGGCAACCTACACAAGTGCCTGAATGGGTTCCCACTACTGCAGCTGACATAGCGCTACATGAATCTGCGGTACGTTTAATGGATATGCGTAAGAAGATTGGCGCGGAAATGGAAGCTCATGTGACTTTATAGGCGCTGCGCAATTTGACACAAGAGTCAGAGTAGAAGCTGGCATTTTGCTGGCTTTTTTATTATTGTTTCTAAAATTTTGTGTTTAAGCTAACCACAGTAGAATGTTTTAAAACAATCTATAACTAGAAATTTAACTCTAACTCCCTACAAATAGGAGCACTAATGGCTAAAGTTGCATTTATCGGTTTAGGCGTCATGGGTTATCCCATGGCGGGGCATCTGGTTAACAATGGTCACGAAGTTACTGTATATAACCGAACTGAAGCTAAAGCTAAGGCTTGGAGCGAAGAGTTTTCCGCGCAATATTGTCTAACGCCTAAAGCGGCCGCTCAGGGTAAAGATATTGTCTTTGTGTGTGTTGGCAATGATGACGATTTGAGGCAAGTCACATTGACTGAAGATGGCGCATTGGCGGGTATGAGTGCTGGTGCTATTTTGGTTGATCATACGACGGCCTCTGCCGATGTTGCCAGGGAGATAGGAGCAGCCGCGAGAGATCTGACAATCGATTTTATTGATGCGCCAGTGTCGGGTGGTCAAGCCGGAGCAGAGAACGGTGTGTTAACGGTGATGGCTGGCGGTCATGCCGATGTGTTTGCTCAAGCTAAACCCGTTATCGACTCTTACGCTCGCTGCGCTGAGCTTCTGGGGGAGATTGGGGCAGGGCAGTTAACTAAAATGGTGAATCAAATCTGTATCGCAGGGGTGGTACAAGGGCTTGCTGAAGGGTTACATTTTGCCCGCAGTGCAGGACTTGACGGCGAGAAAGTGGTTGAAGTGATCAGCAAAGGGGCTGCTCAATCATGGCAGATGGAAAACCGCTATCAAACCATGTGGCAGGGCGAATACAATTTCGGTTTTGCTATCGACTGGATGCGTAAAGACTTAGGTATTGCGCTAGAGGAAGCACGCCGTAACGGTTCACATCTTCCGCTGACAGCTTTGGTCGATCAATTCTATTCAGAAGTGCAAGCAATGGGCGGAAATCGTTGGGACACGTCCAGCTTACTGGCAAAACTAGAGAAGCATAGAAACTAGGTTTTAGCTTGATATAAAAAATGGACTGCCTAGGCAGTCCATTTTCGGTGGTAGAGGTAAAGCAATCGCTATTCAGGTTCTACAACAATATGTTCGAGTTCAATCGCAGCAACGGCATGTAATGCGTCCATAGTCGCACCCACTAAAGAAACACTACCTTTTGATGATTCGATTAACACCGCGCGGTTTATCTCACTGAAATCACGGTTGTGGCGAGCCATATTGGATAACGCCATCTGCATCGGTAACATCGATGGGTTAAACGCTGCATTTTCAGCGTAACGGCCGGAGAAGGTCGCACCATCTTGAGTCTCTAATACTACCGCTGCGTAGTTCTTGGTGTAAGGCGCGTAGCTCAGCCCTGCATGATCGACAGCTTCAATTATCATCGGATCAGAGCTATCGAGCGTTAGCTCATGCTGCTGTTTGGTGAGCAATGGCTCTGTGATCTTCAGATCTTTTGGGCCAAAGGCATAAGGCAGGTAATGAGACAGAGGGTGAGTGGCTTGTTCTGGAAGGTGAATGTTCACCTTTTGGCCTTCAACCAGTTCATTCATAAATTGTCGACAGTGGCCGCAGGGTGAAAAGTTAACGACGACATCTTCAATTTGGCGTTCGCCACATAGCCATGCATGGCTAATTGCACTTTGCTCAGCATGAACGGAATGAAACAGTGCTTCACCGGCAAGTTCAAGGTTGGCACCCATGTAGATATCGCCGCTTTTGCCTTTAGCAATAGCACCGACATAAAAGTGGCTAATGGGCACTCTTGCAAGGGCTGCTGCTATTGGTAGCAGCGCCAGTAACAAGTCTTGCTCCGTTAACTGTGATGCCGTTTTAAGCTCTTTAATTTGCAGCGCATTGAGGTGTCCGGAAAAATCTTTATTTAGCATCGGCACAATCGCCTTCGCTAACGCTTCTGGTAAATTAGCTATGCTTTTAAGAAAACGGTCTTGCATATGCTACTTCCTATTATTAACACTAATGAAATATCATTCTAGTAAGCTTATTACAGCTAGAATGGGATGCAGATCGCAGTTTATCATTTGAAAGCGCTAAATACCGCTAAGATAATGACATAAAGCTTGGAGTAATTTCTGTTTTGATTCATTTTGCGCCGTTTCCTCAATGATGTTTTCCAATCTGATCATGTAATCTGGATCATTGAGTCGCGGTTGGCAAAATTCTCGCCAGCGCGATAGCTCAGAGTCATCTAATGTTTCAGGGTAATTACGCGCACGATACCTAAATAGCATCTCAGGTAGGCGTTCATCATCAAAGGTTAATGCTAATGCCGCTAAGTTGATTGGCTTAGTATTGCGGATCATCTCCATCTTGGCTTTATCAGCATGGCTAAAGAAACCACCACTGTAGAGCTGAAGATCGGGATCGGTTATTTCACTGTCAGATTGTAGATCAAACACCGCGACCAATTTTTCTCGAATTTCAGGGTGCTGCCGCAGTTTTTTGTATTGCGCTCTGGCGAATGCTTTATCGATATCTAATCGAGCTGCATTGTCATCGGTGAGTGTGTTAGCGCCCGCAAGAAATGGACTCTTATTGATATGGATCTGCTTTAAACCGATAGGTAACTCATCGTGTGCTAAGTCATCGCGCCGTGTATACATGCGCTCACGGATCTGCTCAGCTGTTAGCGCTATTAATGGTGTGACATCCATTGCGAGGTTAACACAAATCACCGCATTCTTATTGGTGGAGTGATATGCCAGCGGAGCGATTAATGTAGTACAACCATTTAAAGCACTGATTTTAGAGCTGACATGCACTAACGGCTTCATCTCTAATACATCGATTAACTTAGACACTTCTTGCTTTTTACGTAAGCTGAAGTAGTAATCGAACAGCTTAGGTTGTACCGATTTTATCAGTTTTGCCATGGCAATCGTGGCATAAACATCAGACATCGCATCATGGGCTTTTTCATGGCTCAAACCATTAGCAACCGTTAATTGCTCTAACTTAAAGCTTGGTGAGCCATCTTCTTTGTGTGGCCAATTGATCCCATCAGGTCTGAAAGTGTAGCAAGCGCGGACTAAATCGATAATATCCCAGCGACTATTACCGTTTTGCCACTCTCTAGCATAGGGGTCAAAAAAGTTACGATAAAAGCCATAGCGAGAGACTTCATCATCAAAGCGAATAGAGTTGTAGCCCACCACACAGGTGTTCTCTTGGCTAAATTGCTGTTGCACTTTGGCCATAAATTCAGCTTCTGGGATCCCTTTTTGGTTTGCCAGTTGCGGCGTGATCCCAGTGATTAAAATGGCTTCAGGAGAGGGCAGGTAGTCGTTAGCCAGCTTACAATAAAATGTGACGGGCTCTTCAATAATATTGAGATCCATATCCGTTCTAATGCCTGCAAACTGCGAGGGTCTGTCTTTGGCTGGGTTAGCACCAAAGGTTTCGTAATCGTGCCAGAAGAGGCTGGGCTGTTTTTTTTGAGTCATAATCGTATTTTCCGAAAGCAGCGCATTAGGCTAGCGGTTGGTATTGTGTCCAGTCTTGTGTCGTGTTAATGAGATGTGCTGATACTGTTTTCTTAGTTATTCGATATGTGCTCACTACTTAAAAATACACTATGAAGCCTAAGAGTATGGCAGTGACTAGCGCCAGATAACAATAATATTAGCCAGCTAGTATGATAAGTCTTTTATAAGGGTAAATCGAGAATATTTAGGCAGGGCGGGGATCGGGATTAGTGCTATGCAGCCCAACGGCTTATGTGGGGGCTTTCATGCAGATGACGAAATTTCAATTTGTTGGTCTTAGAGGGACTTTCATGCCTCTATTTTATCGGCTTTACATATATATTCGTTACATTTTGTATACATCTTTTTTTATGCGTTTAAATCGCGTTTTCCTAGGTCATATTAATGCGAATATTGACCAGAATGGGTCGAGATAATTCATTGTTCTACACCATAAGGTCACATTTTTTTACCAAAGCTAATGCTTTAATGATCCCGCGACAGCTAAAGTAAATTTATAAATTTAAAAACATGAACTTATTGCACTATGCTGACTTCAATTTAAGATGATGTTGCTAGTGTTAA
>JAOIUG010000074.1 GCA_028223395.1 Shewanella sp. | reverse complement strand
GAAAGTTCAACAGCCGCTAGCCTTGCAATTCCCTATTGATTAAGAGCAACCAGTATGTCGTTAAATCATCAAGCACAACCCAGCCCACAGGCAGGGGCTACACGCCATCAACATTTTAAAATTTATAAACCTTATGGTTTTTAAGCCAATTTTTACCAGAAAAGCGTAAACGCAAAAAGCAACTCGGTGAACTGCATTCTTTCCCTGAAAAAACCATGGCGATAGGCAGACTAGATCACGACTCTGAGGGGCTATTGTTGCTCACAACAGATGGTATGATGAGCCATCTAATTCGCAGTAAAGCGATTGAAAAATAATACTATGTACAAGTCGATGGTGACATCACCGATCATGCTATTCGCACATTACAACACGGTGTAGAGATAGGTATTAAGGGTGAAAAATATCATACGCTTGCTTGTAAGGTAGTCAAATTAGCTGATGCGCCAGTACTGCCCGCAAGAGGTCGCAAAATTCGCGATGCAAGACATGGCCCCACCAGCTGGATTTCTATTACCCTGCGTGAAGGTAAAAACCGTCAGATAAGGAAAATGACCGCCGCGGTGGGTTTTGCCACCTTGAGATTAGTCCGAGCTAGAATTGGCCAGATCACAATTGACACAATGCAAGCGGGCGAGGTGATCCCTTTAACAAACTTTAATGCAGCTTTAGCCTGCAAAGCCTAGCGCAGCCTTGAGCAACGCCAAAACTCGGAGTATGGTAAAACCTATTCTGCTCGTCTTAACACCTTACTAAAAATCATCGTGATCCGCGGCGAATGACGGGCATCATATTATGCATCACCCTTTATTTGGAGTGCAAAATGAAAATATTACTTATCGGCGCATCAGGGATCATCGGCGCAGCGGTCAATACGGCGCTCGCGCCAGAGCATAACGTGATCACCGCTAACCACAGTAAAGGTGATTTACGCGTTGATCTGGGCAGTCCAGATTCCATTCAGGCGATGTTAGCAGCCGCCGGCAAAGTCGATGCGATTATCTCCACCGCTGGCCTCGCTTCTTTTTCAGCGTTTAACAGCCTCACAGATGCAGACTATCAACTCGCATTACAAAATAAGTTAATGGGACAAGTCAATCTCGTGCGATTAGGACAATACTGCGTTAATCCTGGAGGCTCAATCACTTTAACCTCTGGCGTATTATCACAATGTCCCATGCCTGGTAGTACCGTATTGAGTATGGCCAATGGGGCCTTGGAGAGTTTTGTTAAAGCAGCGGCGCTGGAGCTTGATAACTTGCGCCTCAATGTAGTGTCACCCATTTTTGTTAAAGAAACCATGATAAAAATGGGAATGGACACCGCAACAGGCTTGTCTGCAGCTGACACCGCCAACGCCTATGTGTGCGCAATTACCGGAAAGATGAACGGCCAAACTCTGGCAGCACCTGACTATATACCTTCAGCTTAACGCTCAAGCTATTCACTCAAGCTATAAACTCAGGCGGTAAACTCAAAGTTTTATCATAAAAAAAGCAGCTAAGCGTAATGCTTAACTGCTTTTATTGCCTTTAACGGCTTAGCCTATGCCAGTGAAAGCTATGGTTAAGTGCTGTGCTCAACCATCAAGCTTCAACATGATTAAGCTTCTGGGCGCATCGCTGGGAACAAGATCACGTCACGAATAGTGTGCGTGTTAGTAAATAGCATCACCAAACGGTCGATACCAATACCTTGACCCGCTGTTGGCGGCAGGCCGTGCTCTAGTGCGCGGATGTAATCAGCGTCGTAGAACATCGCTTCGTCATCGCCTGCATCTTTCGCATCAACTTGTGCTTTAAAGCGGTTGTCTTGATCTTCTGCATCGTTAAGCTCAGAGAAACCGTTAGCCACTTCACGGCCACCGATAAAGAACTCAAAACGGTCGGTGATGAAATGGTTCTCATCGTTACGACGAGCAAGCGGTGAAATGTCAGCTGGGTAACCGGTAATGAACGTCGGCTGCATTAGCTGAGGCTCAGCAGTTTCGCCAAAGATCTCTTCAAGCAGTTGACCACAAGTCCAGAACTTCTCGATTGTCATGCCGAGGCTCTTAGCCAAGTTACGCATAAACTCAACGTCTTTAACTTCTTCATAAGTCATTGACTGAATCGTTTCATTGTCTGGGTTGTACTTCTTGATCGCATCTAACATGCTTAAACGCGCGTAAGGGCCACCGAAATCAACAGTATGCTCACCATATGGTAGCTGCGGCGAGCCACAAAGTTCAGTCGCAATCGAGCTTAGCATCTCTTCGGTGAGATCCATCAGATCTTTATAATCAGCGTACGCCATGTAGAATTCCATCATAGTGAATTCAGGATTATGACGGGGTGATAGACCTTCGTTACGGAAGTTACGGTTAACTTCAAATACGCGCTCAAAACCACCAACCACTAGACGCTTAAGGTATAGCTCTGGTGCGATACGTAAGTACATCGCCATATCGAGTGCATTGTGGTGAGTCTCAAACGGACGTGCTGAAGCGCCACCAGGAATGCTGTGCATCATTGGGGTTTCAACTTCCATGAACTCTTTTTTGATCATGAAGTTACGGATTGCAGAAACCACCTTTGAGCGCATGATAAAGGCTTCACGAGACTCTTCGTTAACGATTAAGTCAACGTAACGCTGGCGGTAACGTGTTTCTTGATCTGACAAACCGTGGAATTTTTCAGGTAGTGGACGCAGTGCTTTAGTCAGCAACTGGTACTGCTCCATGTTCACGTAAAGGTCGCCCTTACCTGAAAGGTGCAGCTTACCCGTGACACCGATGATGTCACCGATATCTAAACCTTGGAAAGTCGCCTTAAGATCTTTTTGAACATCTTTACCCGCGTAAGCTTGGATACGTCCACTCACATCTTGGATCACTAAGAATGGGCCACGCTTAGCCATAACACGGCCAGCAATTGAACGCTGAACGTCCATGCCTTCAAGCTCTTCTTTGGTGTGGTGACCATATTCAGCTTGGATATCTGCCGCTTTGTGTTTTCGATCGAAGTTGTTCGGGTGACCGTTTGCTGGGCAGTTGGCGCGAATATGCTCTAACTTGGCACGGCGCTCTGCAATTAACTTGTTCTCATCTTGTGTTTGTTCAGTCATCTTCTTCTCTCGTTAAAGGCCAGATTTAAGGCTAGCTTCAATAAACTTGTCCAGATCGCCATCTAAAACGCTCTGGGTATTTCGGTTTTCAACGCCGGTACGTAGATCTTTAATCCGTGCATCATCGAGCACGTAAGAGCGGATCTGGCTGCCCCAACCTATATCGGATTTGGCATCTTCAGCGGCTTGCTTATCAGCGTTCTGTCTAAGCATCTCTAGCTCATACAGCTTCGCTTTTAACTGTTTCATCGCAGCGTCACGGTTCTTATGTTGCGAACGGTCATTTTGACACTGTACGACAGTATTTGTTGGCACGTGAGTAATACGAATCGCAGATTCAGTTTTGTTCACGTGCTGACCACCCGCACCCGAGGCGCGGTAGGTGTCAATTCTAAGATCAGACGGGTTGATATCAATCTCAATCGAATCGTCAATCTCTGGATAAACGAACACCGAACAAAATGAAGTGTGACGTTTGCCCGATGAATCAAACGGTGACTTACGCACTAAACGGTGCACACCGGTTTCTGTACGCAGTGAGCCAAAGGCGTATTCGCCAGTAAACTTAATGGTTGCGCCTTTAATACCAGCAACATCACCATCAGTCACTTCAATCAGTTCAGGTTTATAGTCGTGGGGTTCGCCCCAACGCAAGAACATACGCAGCACCATATTGGCCCAATCTTGCGCTTCTGTTCCGCCAGAACCAGACTGAATATCTAAATAACAATCGGCTGCATCATGTGGGCCTGAGAACATACGGCGGAACTCAAGTTCCTCTAACCGCTTCTCAAGATCATCTAATTCAGCGCTTGCATCGTTGAAGGTTTCTTCATCATCTTCTTCAACAGCAAGTTCAAGTAATCCTTCAATATCTTCTAAGCCGCTATCCATATCGTCGATAGTTTTCACTACCGCTTCAAGTGCAGCACGCTCTTTACCTAGCGCTTGTGCGTTGTCAGGATTATTCCAAACCTCAGCACTTTCAAGTTCTCTGCTAACTTCTTCTAGACGCTCACTTTTAGCATCGTAGTCAAAGATACCCCCGAAGAAGGTCGGTGCGGTCAGCGAGCTCCTTGATTTTGAACTTAACTGGATTTACTTCAAACATGATTTAGCCAACTTTTTAATTAGTATTACCGGCGACAAGCAATGACCTGCAAGCGCCTCAATGATAGACAGATGAAAACCGGTTATTTTAACCTATGCATGGGTTGAAACATAGCCACAAAACCGATCAAAACCGCAATTTTATTCAACTGCCGCAAGAAAGGCGGCAACGGCAAAAGCCGACCGCTTAAATGTGGGTTGTTAACGCGTGGGAGATAACGCAGCAAATAGCTGCGTTAATTGCTCTGAGGTTAAAGGTTGCATGTCTCCTTCAGCAAGACTGGCTAAATGTAAGTTTTCGATAGCCACTCTTTTTAAATCAATCACCTTATAACCTAACGCTTGTGACATACGCCGGATCTGCCGGTTAAGCCCTTGAGTGAGCGTGATTTCATAACGGTCTAAGTCGAGCCTGCGCAACTGACAAGGCAACGTGGTGACGTTTTTATAGCTAACGCCTGCCGCCATTTTTTGTAAAAAAAGGGCATCAAACTCTCGGTCTAGTTGAACGTGATAAGTTTTACTGTGGCCAAAATCTGGATGCAATAACTGATGAGTGAGATCGCCGTCATTGGTTAACAGCATTAACCCTCGCGAATCTTTATCTAATCGACCAACAGGATAGAGCCGTGGAGACGCTGGCAATAGGTGTAATAAGCTGCAAGGTAACTGCTCTAACAGCCGACTGTCTGTGCCAACGGCTTTATGAAACAACCAATACGCTTTTTCCTCAACGGCGTTAATGACCACAGCATCTAAGGTCAGCCGCTCTTCAGAGCGCTGACCTGCCATTGAGTCGATAATGGTGACGGTATCAATATGATTGGCTTGGCGTCCGTCAATCATTATCCGCCCGTCGCGAATAAGCCGAGTGGCCGCCCGGCGAGAACAACAACCGGTGAGCGCCAAGTATTTTGCCAGTCGCATGGGAGCGTTATGACTCATCGTTCATTGCTCATAGTTCATAGTTCATTGCTCATAGTTCATAGTTCATAGTTCATAGTTCATTGCTCATATAACGCTGAGACAGCGCGAGATAATTTTTAGTCGCGATTTTTTTTATCGTCCACGCAAACGATAAACACCACAATAACACCACCTGTGTTTGCAGCCACATCGTCATCGCTATCCAACAAATTTCATTATCTAGATGATCGCATGGCTCAAAATCAAGGTAGCGCCAATCGAGCTGAAGCAAAAGTGACAACGCCGCAATAAAACCTACAACACTCAAACCAAAGGTGACCCCTTTGCATGTAGGAAACCCGCTAAACCTGTCAAGAATGCACAGCACATACATACACACAGTGCCAATAAGAAAACTGGTTGAAACAAAGCGGTGCATCTCTAAATAGTTAATAGGGAAAACCCCCATCAGTAACACACTCACTCCCACCCAACTGCCCACTAAAGACAGATAATGACTAAAAAAACCTTGCTCAAGTCGATATAAACCAAACATGGCCAGCATGATACAAATGCCAGTCAGCATCAGAGCGATATTAAACACAAAGGCGAATTCGGCATGTACATAGTCACCTAAAAAATCGGAGCGACGGTTAAAAACAGCGTTGCCGAGGTGCTCGTACTCATACCATACCGACACCGACACCCCAATAACAGCGACAAACGCGCCCATAAAAATAGCAATGACCACCAGTCGATATAAATCATATTGCATTGATTGGTGTTGAATATTGTTCGTGTCCTTTTCCAATGTTAAATTCCTGTCACTTCATTACACAATCAAATTTGCAGCGCATTATGACAAAAATAACGCGAATGCGGCATTAACTTTAGCGATATCACCTAGAAAACAGAAATTTAGACACAGAACCCTACTAAAAAAGTCGCTCAACAAATAAGAGAAAACCGTTTGATGCGGATAAGAATGGGTTGTGAACTACCTTGAAAGCACCGATATTGTTCACTAGGGGCTGTTGATCTTTCGAGCTTAATTTTTGTTCGAATTCAATTATTTTAGTACAAGGTTTGAGTGATGATGCTTAGCTGGCTAAGTGAAAAGC
>JAOIUG010000073.1 GCA_028223395.1 Shewanella sp. | reverse complement strand
GAACGGGGTTAATACTTGTGCTAACAGGAAACAAAAACACGACCAATATAAAGGATAAATAATTCATGGCGACACATTCAATGGATAAAGAAAAAATCAAAATCCTATTGTTGGAGGGGATACATCCGTCTGCGGTAGATGTATTCAAGCGAGCCGGTTATAGCCATATTGAATACCATAAAGCAGCACTGAGCGAAGATGCACTCCTTAGCGCCATTGAAGATGCCCACTTTGTCGGGATCCGTTCCCGCACTCAGTTAACTGAAAGCGTCTTAGCTCATGCGCACAAACTCGTCGGTATTGGCTGCTTTTGCATTGGCACTAACCAAGTGAATATTGCGGCTGCTGAGCAGCGTGGGATCCCTGTATTTAATGCTCCTTTTTCTAACACGCGTAGCGTCGCTGAGTTAGTGCTTGGTGAAATTATTATGTTGTTACGTGGGATCCCTCAGCGCAATGCAATGGCGCACCGTGGAGGTTGGTTGAAAAGTGCAGCTGGCAGTTATGAAGCGCGTGGAAAAACACTCGGGGTCATTGGTTATGGCCATATTGGCACGCAATTAGGGATTTTGGCTGAAACCTTAGGCATGCGCGTGATTTTTTTTGATATTGAAGACAAATTACCACTTGGTAATGCACAACAAATTCACTCAATGGCGCAGTTGATGTCTCAAGCCGACGTCATCAGTTTACATGTGCCAGAGACGCCGCAAACCAAACTGATGATCGCCCAAGCTGAACTGGCTTGTATGCGTAAAGGCAGCATATTGATCAATGCTTCTCGCGGCACTGTAGTCGATATTGATGCGCTTGCTGTAGCGTTAAAAGAAACGCATTTAGCTGGCGCGGCTATTGATGTATTTCCAGTAGAGCCAAAGTCGAATAATGATGAATTTATTAGCCCATTACGTGGGCTCGATAACGTGCTATTAACTCCGCATGTCGGCGGTAGCACCGCAGAAGCGCAAGAAAATATTGGTATAGAAGTGGCTGGAAAATTAGCCAAATATTCAGATAATGGTTCAACAATGACGGCGGTTAACTTTCCTGAAGTGTCTCTGCCTCAGCATTCTGGAGCATCACGCCTGCTGCACATTCACCATAACCGTCCCGGGATTTTGACTCAAATTAACTTAGCGTTTGCGGATAAAGGGATCAACATTGCTGCGCAGTACCTACAAACAACAGCTGACATAGGCTACGTAGTAATGGAAGTGGACTGCGATAAAGCAGATGAGGCCTTAATCGAAATGCAAGCAATTGAAGGTACGATTAGAACGCGCTTACTGCATTAATGGATGCCACAGTGGGCCTGCACATGTTAGTTGGCATATCCTCTTAGCAGTTATCGACAGCCTCTATTGTGTGTTTAAGTCCAATAACGACTTGAGCACACAATAGACAGCCCGTGGGATCATCTGCTCTGGCGCCGATAGCGATAAGTTCTCACTTTTCGTTGCTGTAGATTAACGGTACAATTATTACCTTGTGTTTCAACTCTTGGATTTGTTCATGATCTTGTCAACAGCTCAACCAAACTGGCCCTTAAACGGCAAACAGCCGTCATTAATGATCTCTCACTTGTCTCATCTAGGATTAATGTCTATTACCGGTGAACAAGGGCGTAGCTTTATTCACGGACAAGTCAGTACTGATATTACCGCACTTGAAACCAACCAATGGCGCTGGGGCGCGCACTGCGATCCAAAAGGGAAAACACTGGCCACCTTTAGAGCTTTTGGTACCTCTGAGACTCTATTTATGATGATGCCAACATCAACCTTGGCTGTGGATTTGCCACAGTTACAAAAATATGCGGTATTTAGCAAGGTTGAGCTTACTGATGTTAGCGAGCAATGGTTATTGTTAGGCGTGGCAGGTGAGCAAGCAACAAGCTGGTTAACCGGCACCTTTGGCGAACTCAATGACGAGTTAACTCATTTCGATAATGGAATGATAATGAAAGACAATGATCGCTTTCTCCTTGCGCTCAATCGTCATGCTGATGTGAAAAACTTGCTTGATGGGCAAGATATTTACGATGCTAGCGCATGGCAAGCTTTAGAGATCCTCGCCGGATTACCTAACCTAAGTGCAGCGCACAGTGGTCAATTTGTTCCACAAATGTGTAATGTACAAGCGGTCAATGGGATAAGTTTTAATAAAGGCTGCTATATGGGGCAAGAAACCATTGCCCGCATGAAATACCGGGGAGGAAACAAACGCGCGTTATACATTGTTACTGGCAGCGTATCTCAGCCATTAACCGCCGACAGCGTGTTAGAAATAGCCCTTGAAGAAGGCGGTTTTCGACGAGCAGGCACTATCATCGAGCAAGTACAGCGCGATCAACAGGTCTTGTTCAGTGCAGTACTCGCCAATGACACCGCGCTAGATGCCAAGTTGAGAATTGCCAATGACGACGCCTCCACGTTGAGCTTGATTGCTTTACCCTATTCGCTTGACGATAACGCTTAAATACCCACTTACGATCACGCCAAAATCAGGCTCTCTCCTTAATCACTAAAGGATGAGAGCCTATCAATATCTCGAATAGCCCTGCCTACCTTACGTTTACCTTTTCAATAGTGGCTGTAACTTGGCTGGTTTTACATCCTTCCTACTGAAAATAATTATCAATAACACATATCAAGTGTTTGAATAGTAAAAGTATTTAACTAACTGCTAAAACAAGTTCTGCTTACTAACAAATAACGATATAGATCTGATTGATAACTTTGTGATCGAGATCGCCTCACAAAAGTTGATCTTAATCGACAAAATACGCCAATACCTATTAATGAGTATTTCCACACTAAAAACAAGGCTTAGAATTGCGGTAAATATTGCTTAATAAGGCAAAAAAATGAGCCACGAGTTTCATATCACCAGCTTAGTTGTCCATGCTGCGTCCAAGTCTGTAGCCGATCTCAAGCAGCGCTTGTTAGCCCTTGTTGGCGTCGAAGTCCATGCCGTTACCGATGAAGGAAAATTTGTGATCACCCTAGAAGGTGAAACCCAGCGCTCTATCCTCGATAACGTCGAAGCTATTAATGCCTTTGAAGGCGTCATCAATAGCAGCCTTATTTATCATCAAGTCGATTCAGTAGAACAAAAGAGTGAGGAACACCATGAGCATTAGCCGCCGCGAGTTTCTAAAAGCCAACGCTGCCGTTGCCGCCGCCACTACAGTAGGTGCGACTCTGCCAGTGAAGATAGTTGAAGCTGCAGAGCAAAAAGACAGTATTAAGTGGGACAAAGCACCGTGCCGTTTTTGTGGCGTCGGCTGTAGTGTTCTTGTTGGTACAGAAAATGGCAAAGTGGTTGCCACTAAAGGCGATCCGCAAAGCCCTGTCAACAAAGGCCTTAACTGTATTAAAGGGTACTTCTTATCAAAGATCATGTATGGCAAGGATCGTTTAACCACACCTTTATTACGTATGAAAGACGGCCAGTACGATAAGGAAGGTGAATTTACACCTGTAAGCTGGGATGTTGCATTCGATACCATGGCTGACAAGTGGAAAAACACCCTTAAAACTAAAGGCCCGACAGCTGTGGGTATGTTCGGCAGCGGCCAGTGGACAGTATGGGAAGGCTACGCAGCATCTAAACTGCACAAAGCAGGTTTCCTTACCAATAATATCGACCCTAACGCGCGTCACTGTATGGCATCAGCTGTTGGTGGCTTTATGCGTACTTTTGGTATCGATGAGCCAATGGGCTGCTACGATGATCTTGAAGCCGCAGATGAGTTCGTCCTATGGGGCGCAAACATGGCAGAGATGCACCCAATCCTTTGGGCTCGTCTATCCGATCGCCGCTTAAGCAGCCCAACTAGCCGTGTACATGTACTATCTACTTACGAAAACCGCAGCTTCGATCTTTCAGATAACTCAATGGTTTTCCGTCCTCAGTCTGACTTAGTGATCCTTAACTATATTGCCAACTACATTATCCAAAATGATGCAGTAAACAAAGAGTTTGTCACCAAGCACACTAAGTTCGCCTTAGGGACAACTGACATCGGTTATGGCTTGCGTCCAGAGCATCCATTAGAGCAAAAAGCAAAGAACCCAGGTAATGGTAAATCAGCGCCTATCAGCTTTGATGAATACGCGAAATTCGTGAGCACTTATACCCTAGAGTATGCAGCCAAGATGAGTGGCGTTGAGCCAGAAAAACTCGAGCTGCTGGCTAAAGCCTATGCCGATCCAAAAGTGAAAGTAATGAGCTTATGGACCATGGGGATTAACCAGCACGTTCGTGGTGTTTGGGCAAACAACATGCTTTATAACATCCACCTATTGACGGGTAAAATCGCAACCCCAGGTAACAGCCCATTCTCGCTAACCGGTCAACCATCTGCTTGTGGTACTGCACGTGAAGTCGGTACGTTTGCGCACCGCCTACCTGCAGACATGGTCGTTGCCAATCCTAAACATCGCGCTAAAACAGAAAAACTATGGCAAGTGCCTGAGGGGACTATCCCGCCAAAGCCTGGTTTCCACGCGGTACTGCAAAGCCGTATGCTTAAAGATGGCAAGCTAAATTGTTACTGGACTATGTGTACCAACAACATGCAAGCGGGTCCGAACATCAATGATGAGATTTACCCAGGTTTCCGTCACCCAGAAAACTTCATTGTGGTATCAGATCCCTACCCAACAGTGACTGCAATGGCTGCAGATTTAATCCTACCAACCGCAATGTGGGTTGAGAAAGAAGGTGCTTACGGTAACGCTGAGCGTCGTACTCACATGTGGCATCAGCAAGTTAAGCCACCAGAAGGTGCTAAGTCTGACTTATGGCAGCTTATGGAATTCTCTAAGCGCTTTAACGTCTCTGAAGTATGGCCGGCGGAGCTGATTGCTAAGCAGCCAGAATATGCAGATAAAACACTTTATGAGGTGCTATTTGCCAATGGCGTCGTCAACAAGTTCCCTGCAAAGGAGTGTAAAGCAGATCTGAATGATGAATCTGATGCGTTCGGCTTCTACGTCCAAAAAGGTCTATTCGAAGAGTACGCGCAGTTTGGTCGCGGCCATGCTCACGATCTCGCAGACTTCGATACTTACCATGAAAACCGCGGCGCACGCTGGCCTGTCGTTAACGGCAAAGAGACACTACGTCGTTTTGTTGAAGGCAGCGATCCTTATGTTAAGGCAGGTGAAGGCTTCAACTTCTACGGTAAGCCAGATGGTAAAGCGGTTATTTTTGCACTGCCGTTTGAGCCGGCTGCCGAAGAGCCAAACAAAGAGTATGACCTATGGTTATCAACCGGTCGTGTGCTAGAGCATTGGCACACAGGCTCAATGACTGCGCGTGTTCCAGAGCTATACCGTGCTTATCCAGATGCACAGATCTTTATGCACCCAGAAGATGCCAAAGCACGCGGCGTTAAACGCGGTGATGAAGTCATTGTTGCTTCACCTCGCGGTGAAGTGAAAACCCGTGTGGAAACTAAAGGCCGTAACAAGCCGCCGAGAGGCGTGGCATTTATGCCATTTTTTGATGCGCGCCAACTGGTCAACAAGTTGTTACTCGACGCGACGGATCCGCTGTCAAAAGAGACAGATTTCAAGAAGTGCCCAGTCAAAGTGATGAAAGCTTAACGCGCCAATGAATGGAGATGAACAGATGAAAAAATTATTTACTGCAGCGGCGCTCGTCATGGCGCTCAGCGCTTGCTCGGGACAAAATGCAACTGAAACTGTCGCGCCTGTTAATATTAACTCGTTAGGTGAAACCGCTATTACGGAGATCCGCCCGGCGGATCCCGCGCCAATCTATCCAAAGCGCGGTAAAGCAATAGCGCGTACTTTTGTGCATCAACCCCCGATGATCCCACATAAAGTACAGTACCCAATCACGCTGAAGAAAAACGGTTGTATGAGCTGCCACAGCCCAGCTAAAGCAAAGCGTATGAAGGCGACTCAAGTCGATGCTTCACACTTGCTCGCTGACGCTAAGCTGAACAATGCATACTATAACTGCACCCAGTGTCATACACCGCAAGCACAGAACAAAACACAATTGATAGAGAACCGTTTCTCAAACAAATAGCTCTGTACTACACGATTGACTCACTTAATGAAACCGCCTCTGCTGAGGTGGTTTTTTTATGTTTACAGTGATCAGATGCTGCAGATGACATGCTGTTAAGCTCAAGCGCCACGATTTAAACTTTAAGATAATTTAAACTCTAAGCAATCTAGGTGCGACAAATTTAGCGCTAACAATGGAGCGTGAGTGATGAGTCATTGGCTAAAAATGTCGAATGATGATGAGGGTTTAAGCTTGTAACCATTTGTTCACTGGGGCGGGGGTTAATGCCAATCCT
>JAOIUG010000072.1 GCA_028223395.1 Shewanella sp. | reverse complement strand
TTTAAAAGGAGGCTTAGCCTCCTTTTTTGTTTTAGAGCGCTTTAAAAGTGCAGGTGACGGCTACCTTGAGTGAGGTGCTGTGGCTGCAAGTAATCACGGTAAGCATAGCGGTTTTGCTTATGCAGCCGTGGCTTAGATTTTTCTTCACTGTCATCAAACTGCGCTACTTGAGACGCTAACCATGTTGAAAACTGCGGCTGATATTGAGTGAGATCAGCGAGTAGATGCTCGTAACCTGCAAAATTATCCGTTTTTAAAAATTGGCTCAACTTGACGTAATCGCTGTGGTGATGCTCAGCAAGAAAGCGTACAGCCATGTAGCTCCATTTGTAAGTCATGTCGATGCCATCTTTGTATTGCGTGGCGAATATGTTCTCTAATGTAGGCGCTTTATCGATATCGCGTTTAATGACTTTGAGCGCGCGAGGGTTGCTGTCGCCTTGTGCGATATATTCCGCTAAGCCTTCTGACCACCACACCATCTTGCTAGGAAAATGGCCGAAGCCGCCATACTTGACAAAATGCCCGTCGAGGTAGTGCACATATTCATGATTTAAATTCCAGATGGCAAACTCAGGCTCTATCCAAAATTGACGATAAGCAAAGAAGGTTGCTTGGTTGTCAGCGTTAGAGGGTGTGCCTTCAATGTACATGCCGCCGTTGTCAGTTTGAATGTCAAATATTAGTTGGCCATAGTAATTGTATTGACTCCAATTTTTGAACGCGACCACTCTTAACGCGGTATTGTGATCGTCGGCGGTGGCTTGTTGTTGAGTCTTGAGGACTTGATGAAAGTGTGACTCTTGCGAGGTGAGTTTAATGCAGCTTTCTGTCAGCTCTTGTGGGTTAAGATCTTGTGCCAAAATAAACAGTGTATCTGAACAGTGGTGTTCAATCGGTAGGGCTTCTTTGAGATCTGGGATCCGGCAAATATCGCTGTTTTCTTTGCACCGCTCTTGAGCTGAAAACGTATTGACGTAATAACCTTTACTGTAGGTGTCTTTTGCTATATCGCCTCGCAACTTCACATCTTTTTTTGCAATACTGGCCACGGCATCGTCAATGGCAAGCTCACGTTCGGTCGGCTCACCGTTATCAGAGCCAGGCAAGGCTAGACGGTAAAGTGCGAGTGCCCAATACGCATTTTCCCTCGGCCAATCTTGAGTGGCTCGAATGCTGTTGTCGTTGGCAGCAAAGCTGAGCAGGGGCTGATTGAGATTAGCAGATAGCAATACGCGATTTAACTCGCCATCGATATCCTTACGGCTGACGTTAAACAAAAAACCGTATGCTTTGAGCGTTTCTAGTAATGCGTAGTCAGTGGCTTGGGTCGGCTTAGTTGATGCAAGAGCAAGCAATTGTGTATTGAGTTGAGGAAGTAAAGGCGCGAGCAGATTGGCGCGCTCATTATGTGCAAAATAGCGATATACAGTTGCAGCATATTGCTCTTGTAGGCGTGCATGCTGGCTGAGCGCCTGTGAGTTGGCAAGGTGCGCAAGTGCATTAGACAGCCCAGTGTAGTCGGCTGCAGTTAGCTCATCGGTTGGGCCGTAATAACTAAATGCACGAAAGTAATAAAGTAGCTTATCAAGCGTGTCGCTATGGGTGGTATTAACTAATGCCGTGCTGGCCTGCTTAAAGTAAGAAGGCGTTAATAAAGGGTTTGATGCATCAAAGAGTGTACTTTCTGAGTTGGCTGTTATTTGCTGTATTAGGTTAGGCTTTACCGCTGAAGGCGTATTTGAGCAAGCAGACATGAGGCCTGAGAGCGCGAGCGATAATGCGATGGTGGTTCTTGAGTTCATTAAATAGACCTGCGATTTATTTGGGATACAATATATCTCATTTTTTATCAAAACTTATCAGATGAATACAACTGTTAGATTAATACTTGTAGAATGGCGCTATAGAGATCAATAGAGATGAGCATGACTAAAATCGATAAGCAATTGTTTACTACCCATGAGCACGCATTAGAGAATGAGTATGAACTCTGCCCTAAATGTGGCGGCGAGTTGTCGGTAAGGCACAGTAAGCATGGCGGTTTTATTGGCTGTAATCACTATCCCAGCTGTGATTATACTCGGCCATTAGTGCAGCATGAGTCGATTGATACTCAGGTGATAGAAGGCTCATCCTGCCCTGAGTGCGGTAATGAATTGGCGGTAAAGTCTGGCCGTTATGGTATTTTTATTGGTTGTACTCATTATCCTATTTGCCGCCATATTGAAAAACATGATCAAGTTGATGAGCACAATGAGATCTGCTGCCCTAAATGCAGTAAAGGCCATCTAGAACATAGAACAAGTCGCTTTGGGAAATCTTTTTATGCATGTAGTGCTTATCCTAAGTGTAAGTTCTTAGTGAACTATCGCCCTGTAGATGAGCCATGTCCTGATTGTGGTTTTGGTATTTTAGTTGAGCGTAAAGGTGCGGCGGGCATGAGGTTAGAATGCCCTGAGAAAGCGTGTAAATATAAGCGTGCCGTGTAAACGGTGTGGCTGGCTTGCGATGTGGTTTTACCTAAGCGCAGCAAGGCTAATATAAAAGTAAGGGAGAGCGATGTTAGAAGTATTGCCTGATGAGGTAAATGAAATCGTGATGAGCGCAGGAGTGATTGCTTATCCTACTGAGGCTGTTTATGGCTTGGGGTGCGATCCTGATAATGATGATGCGATTAACCGTCTACTGCAAATAAAGCAGCGCCCTTGGCAAAAAGGGTTAATATTGGTGGCCGGAGAGTACCAACAACTCCTTCCTTACATTGATGAGTCACAGTTAACGGCTCAGCAACTTGCGTTTGTTCACAGTAAATGGCCCGGGCCATTTACTTTTATTATGCCAATTAAACCCGGTTTATCTAAATTGTTAAGTGGCACATTTGACTCCATTGCGGTAAGGGTGACAGCTCATGAAGGCGTGAGAGCACTGTGCGCTGCAATGGGTAAGCCTATTGTTTCAACCAGTGCCAATTTGTCAGGGCAGCCACCTGCGCTATCACCATCAGCGGTAAAGCAGCAATTTGAAGGGCTCATCGCTGGATTAGTGCTCGGGGAGTTAGGGCTTCAGGATGCTCCTTCAACTATTATCGACGCCAAAAGTGGCAACATTCTCAGAAAAGGTTAATCAAGGAAACATATGAGCACACCAGACTCAGCAGTAGTAAAAGCTTTCTTACTCGATCTTCAGTCTCGAATTTGCCACGGGCTACAAGCTTTGGATGGCTCAGTAGAATTTGTCGAGGACGCTTGGAAGCGCGAAGAAGGCGGCGGTGGACAGAGTAGAGTATTGACTGGCGGCGCAGTGTTCGAGCAAGCTGGCGTTAACTTTTCTCACGTGACAGGTGCCTCCATGCCTGCATCAGCAACGGCGCATCGACCAGAGCTTGCAGGGCGAAGCTTTGAGGCGATGGGAGTGTCACTGGTTATTCACCCTAAAAACCCACATGTGCCGACTACACATGCTAACGTGCGCTTTTTTATTGCCAAAAAAGAGGGGGCAGATCCTGTTTGGTGGTTTGGTGGAGGCTTTGATTTAACGCCATATTACCCATACCTAGAGGACGTTGTTGGTTGGCATCAAAGTGCCAAATCATTATGCGATCCCTTTGGCGATGAAGCTTACCCTAAATACAAAAAGTGGTGTGATGATTACTTTTGGCTACCACATCGTAATGAAACCCGTGGTGTTGGTGGTTTGTTCTTTGACGACTTAAATAAGTTGGGGTTTGATAAAAGCTTCGAGTTTATGCAAGCAGTTGGTAATGGCTTTTTAACGGCATATGCGCCCATTGTTGAGCGCCGTAAAGACATCCAATACGGTGAACATGAGCGTCAGTTCCAGCTTTATCGCCGTGGCCGTTATGTTGAGTTTAACCTAGTTTATGATCGCGGCACTTTGTTTGGTTTGCAAACAGGCGGTCGTACCGAGTCCATTCTAATGTCTATGCCACCACTGGTCCGTTGGGAGTATGCTTACACGCCAGAGGCCGGCAGCCCGGAAGCTGCGCTATACAGCGATTACCTCAAACCACGAGACTGGTTAAGCGTATAGGTTGTGACTTTAAAAGCGTAATCAATAATGGCTATTATTGATTACGCATATGATCCGCCAGTGTTGAAATCGCACTATAAATCGCTTGCTGATGCTGCGGATCTTTCACTTCAAGCTCTATGGCTGCTTTCATGCAAACTAACCACTGATCTCGCATCGCGTCATCGATTTTAAAAGGCATATGTCTGGCACGAAGAGCTGGGTGACCATACTTTTGATGATACAGCGGTGGGCCGCCAAGCCAGCCACTGAGAAACTCAAATAATTTTTGCTCCGACTCACTTATTGGCGCGCGGTGAATATCGAGTAATGGTTTAGTGTCAGGCTTAGATTGCATCTGCATATAAAACTGTTTGGCAATGGCGCGAACAGTTTGCTCGCCGCCTATACGATCATAAGCATTAGATTGCTGCGGATCTCTTTCATCATTGCCTGTTTTATTCCCCACTAAGCGCTTTAACCAGTTCATTTTGTTTCTTCACTTATTTATCCTGCAGCCATTGTAGCAATATGTAGCCTGAAAATAACTGCATCACAATCGATTGCTACTCACTGCAACAAGGGTAAACTGATAGCCATTTCCGTTAGTGAATCGCAGAGTACTCAACATGACAGATAGATATGCAGTATTTGGTAACCCTATAGGCCATAGCAAATCTCCCCGGATCCACGCCGTTTTTGCTGCAGAAACTCAACAAGCTTTGCACTACGAAGCAATATTGGCACCCGTTAATGGGTTTGAAGCCAGCTTTCGTCAGTTTACAGCTAATAATGGTTTGGGCGCGAATGTTACCGCGCCTTTTAAGGAGCAGGCTTTTGCTCTATGCGATGAATTAAGCGAGCAGGCGCAACTTGCCGGAGCAGTAAACACCTTATCTGTCTTAAATGATGGCAAAATTCGTGGCGATAATACCGATGGTTTAGGTTTGGTGGCAGATCTACAAAGGCACTTTGGCAGCCTTAAAGGTAAGCGCGTGCTGTTAGTGGGTGCTGGTGGCGCGGCGAGAGGTAGTGTTTTGCCGCTACTACAAGCCAATATTTCAGCGTTAACCATAGTGAATCGGACGCAATCAAAAGCAGAGGCGCTGGTTGATATATTTACTCAATATGGTCAAGTCAGCGCTCAATCGCTTGGCCATGCTGATCAGCAGTACGATGTGATTATCAACTCAACGTCATCAAGTTTAAGTGGTGAGTTGCCTAACCTTAGTGCTGAGGTGATTAACGCCAATACAGTTTGCTACGATATGATGTATGGCAAGGAGCAGACGGCTTTTAATCTTTGGGCTACAGAGCAAGGAGCAAAACAAACAGTCGATGGTTTAGGGATGTTAGTCGGGCAAGCTGCAGAGAGCTTTGCTATATGGCGTGGTGTTAAGCCCAGCGTTGAAACCGTTTTAGGCCAGCTGAGAGCTGAGCTTTAGTTGAGATACTCATTGGGAGCGACATGAATCAAAGTATTTTATTTCCTGATCTACAAGATTGGGAGTCATCATCACAGATGATTGTTTTTACTGCTCAGCAACAGGGCATAAATATAGAATGTCGAATTGGTATTACAAAGTTAGCAGCATTATCAAAGACAAACTTAATCGCTACCGATCAAGACATAGCAACCAAAGCGCTGGCAATGTTTGAAACTTATCGATTTGATATAGAAGAAGAGGTGGAACAACTCATCGAACAAGAGCAGTTCGATGAGCTAGGACGAGTAATTGTCACCTAATAAACGTTTATTTGCCTTCAGCTAAATACTCATTTTTTAGCCTGACATAGTTATCCGCAGATTGCGGCAAGAAGGCTAGTTCTGCTTCAGTAAGCGGCCGCGCCTGTTTAGCTGGGCTGCCAACATATAAGAAGCCACTTTTGAGCGTCTTATTTGGCGGCACTAACGAGCCAGCACCCAGAATGACATCATCTTCCAATATTGCGCCATCGAGAATAATAGCGCCCATACCGACTAATATTCGGTTACCCACTTTACAGCCATGCAACATGGCTTTGTGACCAATGGTGACATCATCACCAATGATTAAGGGTTGCCCTTCAGGTAATGAAGCTGACTTGCGAGTAACATGTAATACGCTGCCATCTTGAATATTGGTTCTTTTGCCAATAGAGATAGAGTTAACATCACCGCGAGCTGCGACCAATGGCCAAACACTTGAGTCATCATCTAAAGTGATGTCACCCACCAAAACACACGCTTCATCTACATAAACATGATCCTTAAGCTGTGGCACCATCCCTTTATACGGGCGCAGTGAACTACTATTTTGCGAGTTTGTCATCTCAAAGTCCTTAAAGTGGCTGTTTTTAGCATTATAAAGCTTAAAAAGTAGCTAGTCAGCGGGTTT
>JAOIUG010000071.1 GCA_028223395.1 Shewanella sp. | reverse complement strand
GGATAACATGACATCACTATTTAAAAAAACGCTCCTGGGTTTAGCGGTGACTAGCGCATTTTATGCTCATGCCAAGCCAGAGTTGAATGAGGGCAGCACAGATAATTACCTTATTACCTACCAGCAAGGCGCCATTCCGGCTCAGTATCAAGCAAAATTAGTTAAACATATCACCACAATCACAACAGGAACTGTTGCGTTAATCAACTTGACTGCACAAGAGGCTAAAGCATTAAGCCAGATAAGTGGAGTGCGTGTTGAGCAAGATGCAGAGCGTAATATCATTGAGCCTCAGTCAAGTGAGCCATTTTCAGCGAATAACGGTGCAAGTGATATAGGCCTAAAAAACTATGTTAGTGCAGAGTTTGAAGCGCTCGATTATCAAGAAATCACTCCTTATGGCATTGCATTAACGCAAGCAGATAAAGTGCCCGAGCCTGATAATAATGGTATTAAAGTCTGTGTCATCGACACCGGTATTCAAGGTAACCATAGTGAGTTTGAGCAGGTAAATGTATCAGGAAACCACAGCAATTATTCTCATTTTTGGTATAACGATGCATCCGATCATGGCACTCATGTTTCGGGAACCATTGCGGCAAATGAAGATGGCAAAGGAGTGGTGGGCGTTGTTGCTAATGGTGCTATTGATGTTTATGTTCAAAAGCTGCAAAAAACAGCATACGGTGAAAACTCGATTATGCGAGTATCCCATATTTTAGAAGCCGTAGAAGTATGCGCCAATCAAGGTGCCAACATCATTAATATGTCATTGGGCGGAACCGTTCCCTCAGAAACAGAGCGTGATGTATTTGATCGTGTTGCCGATAAAGGCATTTTGATTGTTGCTGCGGCAGGTAATCATGGCGTGGAGATTTCGGACGTTGCAGACGATTATTTGTACCCTGCGTCATATCAAAATGTGATGTCAGTGGCATCGGTTGATGAGCAAGCCAATTTATCCGGATTTTCAGCTGTAAATGATGCTGTAGAAATTGCAGCGCCGGGTAGTCGGGTGCTATCAACAGTGGATAATGAGTCGGTTAATGTTGATTATTTTGAGTTTAACGGTATCGACAATCTCTATTATTCGGCAAGGTTTAAACAGATTGATGCTGGTAATACAGCTTACCCACGGATCTCTCAGTTAAATGAGCAATGTTTGTTTGCGATTAATTTTGATACCTTCGCTGATCTGTATTTTACCGGTGAGATCTCAGAGGCTAATAAAGCGGAGCTAGATGCAGCCACACAGGCGTGTAAAGCTAGCGAAGGTGAAGTGCTTGTCACCTACTTTGACGTGCCGGCTGATATACCCAGTTGGGTCAGTGAAAACACCCATAATATTAATTATGCGACTGAGTTTCCAACACTGACAGTATCGACGCTGGCTGGGCGCTATATTAATGCGAATGGAATGATTTTAACTGAATATAATCAATACGGTTATGGGTATAAGTGGGGGACGTCTATGGCTACGCCACATGTTTCAGGAGTAGCGGCAAAAGTCTGGAGTCATTTCCCTCAATGCAGCAGTACTCAAATTCGCGATGTATTGAACTATACCGCGACAGATCTTGGCAATGATGGGCGTGATAATCAGTTTGGTCATGGCCTTATCAATACCAAAGCCTCCTACGACTATATCGCTAAAAATGGTTGTGAGATCCCCGCCTCAGCGTGTCCGAAAGCTTGGTACGACAATAAAGCGTACCTTAATGGCGATCAAGTGACCTTTAATGGAGAGATTTTTGAAGCGAATTACTGGAGTAAGGATGCGCTACCAACTCTTCACCAAGGCGCTTATAAAGAGTGGCATAAAGTGGGGGTTTGTACGGTGGGTTCTGGCTCAACACAATCATGATCTATTAAGTGAGTATGAGATCTAAAAAAGGAACCGTTAGGTTCCTTTTTCAATTTATCAAACACGGATGATCAATCAGTGTTACTCAGCGTCTTTGGCTGGACCTTTACGGTGCGGTTTTCTGTCACCAGAAGGGCGACGATCACCTGAAGGCTTACGTGGACGGCGCGGAGGGCGACTGTCACCACTTGGCAGATTGTCGAACTTTTCACCTGCAGCTTCACGAATGTTCAATGGACGGCCACATACACGCACTTTCTTAAGGTGAGTGAGTACATCTTTTGGCATGCCATCTGGCAAGTCGATTGCAGTGACTTGATCAAATAACTGGATTTGACCAATGTAACGGCTGTCGATGTTTGCTTCGTTGGCAACTGCGCCAACGATGTTACCAACGCCAACACCATTATCACGGCCTACATCGATGATGTAACGGCACATTTTAACGTCTGGATTATCCTTCAGTGAATCCGCTGAACCAATGTTAGCTGGTGTTGGGCGAGATTCACGACGAGGACGATCACCACGGTCACGAGAGTTGCGATCGTTACGGTCACGTGAATTACGGTCATCACGGCTATCGCGTTGACGTTCGTTCATTGACGGTAATTGTAATGGACGATCTTTCTGAACTTGCTGAAGTAAAGCTGCTGCAAGTACATCGGTGTCAACTTCTAGCTCTTGGCAAAGTTTTGCAACAGCGCCTTTCATGAAGTCTAAAGAGTCTTTAGCGATGACTTCACCAATTTGCTCACCTAAACGAGACAGACGACGCTCAGTCACTGTTTCAGGACTCGGAATATCCATTGGTGAGATGCGGCTCTTTGTCGCACGTTCGATAGTGCGTAGCATACGCATTTCTCTGTGTGTTACGAACAAAATCGCCATACCAGTACGACCAGCACGGCCAGTACGGCCAATACGGTGAACATAAGCTTCAGTATCATATGGGATATCGTAGTTAACTACGTGTCCGATACGCTCAACATCAAGACCACGTGCTGCGACATCAGTTGCGATGATGATATCCAGCTTGCCACGCTTAAGTTGGTCAACAGCACGTTCACGCGCTTGTTGATTCATGTCACCATGTAGTGGTGATGAAGCGTAGCCACGCGCTTCTAGCTTTTCAGCTAATTCAACACAACTGTTACGAGTACGAACGAAGATAATAATACCTTCTGTCTTCTCGACTTCTAGCACGCGAACTAACGCTTCTAGTTTGTTGTGTTGTGATACTTGTACAAAACGCTGCTCAATGGTTTCAACAGTCGTTGTTGTTGCGGCGATTTTAACGTGTACAGGCTCAGATAAGTATTTGTTAGCAACACGCTTAATTTGCTCAGGCATCGTCGCTGAGAATAACGCAAGTTGGCGTTGCTTAGGTGTGTGCTCAAGGATCCATTCGATATCATCGATGAAGCCCATTTTTAGCATCTCATCAGCTTCATCAAGTACCATTGCTTTTAGTGACTCTAACTTAAGAGTGCCACGACGCATATGGTCCATCACACGACCTGGAGTACCGACAATGATTTGAGGGCCACGACGCAAAGCATTCAGTTGTTGATGCATGCTTTGTCCACCATAAATAGGTAGAACGTGCAGACCTTTCATGAATTTAGCGTAGCTGCCAAATGCTTCAGCGACCTGAACTGCGAGTTCACGTGTTGGAGCAAGTACTAAAATTTGTGGAGAATTAGTATTTGGATCAATGCTGTTTAGTAGAGGCAGCGCAAATGCACCTGTTTTACCTGTACCAGTTTGAGCTTGACCTAAAATATCTTTTCCAGCCATGAGCGGATCGATACTCGCAGCTTGGATTGGAGTTGGTTTTTCGTAACCGAGCTCGTCAAGAGCACGCAACAAAGGCTCGGCAAGACCGAGTTCGCGGAAAGTTTTTTCACTGGATGACATGGGTTGTAGCCTTGTGGAATAGCAGAGTGCAAAAGCACTTGTGTTTATAGACAGAAAATCAACCCCGTGTCGACTTCCCGCACCGAAACTTATCAGTAAGCCAGCTATTATAGCAGGGTGTAATTGGTATTACCATTTAATGATGTGTTTTTTATCTTACTTCTTAGCAAGTACTAGGCCAGTTAACCGTTTAATGAGCAATAAACTGACCAAATGCTGCGTCATGTGATGAGTGTGGCTTGATTGTATGTGCTGTAATGGCGGAGGCATCAATGTGTGTGATGCACTCACCTTGATATTGCTCAACTTTAACGCCTCCTCGCTGTGCAAGCATTTTAAAATACTTGCGCAGCGATGTGGAGGCGTAACCATGGGTTATTTTTTGCTCATCAAAAGAGGCTTTAAAAAACGTGCAGTATGAGACTCAGTGTTTTCAGCCACTACCTCTGGTGTGCCTGCCACGAGTATTGTGCCGCCGCCTGCGCCGCCTTCAGGCCCCAAATCGATAATCCAATCCGCGGTTTTTATCACATCCAAATTATGTTCAATCACCACTATGGTATTACCGTGGGATTTAAGGCGATGTAATACATCCAATAACAGCTGGATATCAGCAAAGTGCAAACCCGTTGTCGGTTCATCCAAGATATATAACGTTTTACCGGTATCACGTTTAGATAGCTCTTTAGCCAGCTTCACTCGCTGCGCTTCACCACCAGAAAGAGTGGTCGCACTTTGGCCCAAACGAATATAGGACAAACCGACATCCATCAGTGTTTGCAGTTTACGCGCCACAGCGGGAATGGCATCAAAGAAAGGTCTCGCTTCTTCAACGGTCATTTGCAACACTTCGTGAATATTTTTGCCTTTAAAGCGCACATCTAAGGTTTCGCGGTTATAACGCTGGCCTTTGCAACTATCACATGGCACGTATACGTCAGGTAAAAAATGCATCTCTACTTTGATTAAACCGTCACCTTGGCAAGCTTCACAGCGTCCACCTTTAACGTTAAATGAGAATCGACCTGGCTGATAACCACGAGTACGAGATTCTTGAGTGGCCGCAAACAGTTCGCGAATAGGCGTGAAAATACCGGTGTAAGTGGCGGGATTCGAGCGCGGTGTACGGCCAATAGGGCTTTGATCGATATCGACCACTTTATCGCAATGATCCATCCCGACAATACTTTTGTACGGGGCGGGTTCATCAACGGTTGCACCATTGAGCGCTATATGAGCAATCTTATAGAAGGTGTCGTTAATGAGGGTTGATTTACCTGAGCCAGATACGCCGGTAATGCAAGTAAACAAACCGACCGGGATCTGTAAATCAACATTTTTAAGGTTATTACCAGTGGCTCCATAAAGCTCAATAAGTTTACTTGGATCGTAAGCTGTACGCTCAGTCGCGATGTGGATCTGTTTTTCACCGGATAAATACTGACCCGTGATAGACTCTTTACACTCAAGCAGGTCGTTAAGGGTACCTTCACCTATAACTTGTCCACCATGAATACCAGCGCCAGGGCCGATATCGATGACGTGATCGGCCATGCGAATCGCGTCTTCATCATGCTCAACCACAATCACAGTATTACCGAGATCTCGCAGGTGAATAAGCGTTTGTAAAAGGCGCTCATTATCACGCTGATGCAGGCCAATGGACGGTTCATCGAGTACATACATTACGCCAACGAGACCAGCACCAATTTGACTGGCCAAACGAATACGCTGCGCCTCACCACCAGATAAGGTGTCGGCAGAGCGAGATAAACTGAGGTAATTAAGGCCAACATTAACCAAGAAGCCTAAGCGATCGCGGACCTCTTTGAGTATTTTGTCGGCGATCTGTGCACGTTGGCCAGTAAGCTCAAGCTTTTCAAAGTAATCCATAGCCTCGCCAATAGACCACTGAGTTAAAATCGGCAGGTTCAACTCTTCAATAAACACATTACGTGCTTCTTCACGCAAGCGAGAACCGCCACAGCTTTGGCAAGATTGTGTATTGATAAATTTGGCTAACTCTTCGCGCACCGCATTAGACTCCGTCTCACGGTAGCGCCGATCCATGTTGTTCAAAATCCCCTCAAAAGGATGATTTCTCACCACAACATCGCCGCGATCGTTGATATATTTGAAAGCAATACTTTGCGTGCCAGAGCCATAAAGCACGATTTTTCTGACGTCATCAGTCAGTTGCTCAAAGGGCTTTTCTATATCAAATTTAAAGTGCTCAGCTAAAGATGTTAGCATTTGGAAGTAATAAAAATTTCTTCTATCCCAACCTCTTATCGCCCCACCTGCGAGTGATAGCTCAGTATTAGTGATCACTCTTTCAGGATCAAAAAACTGCTGAACACCTAAACCGTCACAGGTTTGACAAGCACCCGCGGGGTTGTTGAATGAGAAAATGCGCGGCTCAAGCTCCGCCATCGAATAACCACACACTGGGCAGGCAAAATTTGCAGAGAACACATGCTCTTCAGCTTTAATATGGCCTTCTGTCTGCTCCATACTGGTGACTTTGGCAATACCGCCTGATAGCTCAAGGGCGGTTTCAAATGATTCTGCTAAGCGCTGCTTAATGTCATCGCGAACTTTAAAGCGATCGACGACTACTTCAATAGTGTG
>JAOIUG010000070.1 GCA_028223395.1 Shewanella sp. | reverse complement strand
TTGGTGTGGGCTATGCAAAAAAAAGAGGGTTCTCTGATTTTGGTCAAGGTATTTCACCCAAGGATAAAGTCGAGTGTATTTATCGCTTGTTAGTAAAAGACAACCTCATCCAAGCGCTGTCAAAAGACAAAGAAGACGGCCCTAACATGAAGCACAAACTGATACTTTGGATCAGTCGCCAGCTTCCTGACGATCATAAGTTACTGAACTAGTTTCGCCACTGCCCTCTATGTTGAGCATGCAATATCGTTAGCTCAAATATTGCGCTTGGGCATACCTTTTGATGTAAAAATGGCAAATAAAGCGCAAAAAAATACCCACTCATGGAGTGGGTATTAACGTTATATGGCAGTTCATCACAAGCGCATTACGCGACTGGCGATACCACAAACAGCAATTCACCTTGTGAAACCTGCTGGCCATTACTGTTAAGAATACGCTCAATACGGTACTGCTGATCTTCTGGGTACAGCACAGCGTTCTTACGGTTAAAGCCGGCTAATGTCACTTGTGAGAACATCTTCATCGCTTCAGTTAGCGCTAAAGTTTGATCCACGGTAACAATATCGCCCTCTTTAACAAAGTCAGCTTCACCTGGTGCAGGAGAGGTATAGAAAATACCTGCGCCTTGTGCCATGACTTTAAGCTCGTTACTTTCGCCAACACGCAGTGACTCTGTATCCACACCGACTGTTTCAGCCGCCGCTTCCATTTCAGCAATAAGCTCAGGAATATCAAGCTCAGCCATAAAGCGTGGTAGGTAGTTAGTGTCGTACACGCCTTCATTGAAGGTGCCATCTTTAAGGATGCGTGTTAACAATGGAATGTTAGACGCGATCCCTTTAATGACCACTTCGTTGGCTAGGTAATCATGCAACTTGTTGATGACATCTTCACGACTTTCACCGCGGCAAATAATTTGCGCAATCAAGCTATCGTAGTAAGGCGAAACTTCTTTACCTTCACCCGCAATAGAGATGATCTCAATATCATCACGCTCAGGCATCTTGTACTCAGTAATAAGACCTGGGTTTGGTAACAACTGTAAGATACCGTTGCTATCCAGTGCCGCTTTCTCAGCAGTGACGCGCACTTCCATCGCGTAGCCTTTATCTTGTGGTTCAAGATCTGCAATTGAACGACCTGCTGCAATGTCAAAACCTGCGCTTACGATGTCGATGCAAGATGTCGCTTCCGTTACCGGATGCTCAACCTGTAGACGAGTGTTCATCTCCATAAAGTAGACTTCGTTAGCGTCTAGGTTATAGATGAATTCTACGGTACCTGCGCCCATATAGTCGGTCGCATCACCCAGTGCACGGGTATATTCCATCACTTGCTGCTTAAGCTCGTCAGGCAGCATAGTTGAACCTGACTCTTCAACCACTTTTTGGTTGTTACGCTGTACTGAACAGTCACGTAAACCCAGCACCTTAGTATTGCCAAATTGGTCACGCAGTAACTGCACTTCAATATGACGTAGTGAGGTAACATATTTCTCGAGGTAAAGATCGCCGTTACCAAATGCAGCCGCGGCTTCTGTTGAGGTTTTTTGGAACAACTCAATCATATCTTCAGGGCGTTCTACAACCTGAATACCTTTACCGCCACCACCTTGTACCGCTTTAAGCAGTACAGGGTAACCAATCTCAGTGGCAACGTTTACCGCTTGCTCTGCATTACTCAAAATACCATGGCTACCAGGCACTACAGGTACGTTTTGGTCTTGCGAGGTTTTAATCGCATTCGACTTGTTACCCATGGTTGTCATGCTGTGGACACTTGGGCCAACAAAGTTTACGCCATTATTGACACACAACGCTGCAAACTGTGGGCTTTCTGATAGGAAACCAATACCAGGGTGCAGTGCATCAACGTTTTCGTATTCAGCCACTTTTAATACTGAGTATGCGTTGAGGTAACTTTCATCTGAAGTATTACCACCAATACACACTAGCTTGTCGTTGGCTTTTAGCATGTCAGCAGGTACTGACGTCATATCAGGATCAGATGCCACTAGCACCACATCGATATTATTATCGTGTGCTTTACGAATAAGCTTAACGGCTGTACAACCACGCGCATGCACCAAGACTTTGTTGATTGGCTTCATCAATGCACGAGGATCATTTTGAACAATCTCCTCTTCTTCAACTTCAACTTCAGGCACTAACGTCGACAGTGCGTTGCTGATGATAGATTCAATCTTACCGCTTGGCTTAGGCATTAATGGATCGATGCTACTAAGCTGGTTATCTAACGTCTCGCTGAAGGGGTTTTCAACTAATCCATTCATTGCGCCTGGCACTTTAGATAAGTAGTTAGATAATGTTGAGGTTGATGGCAAGTATGCCGGCACCACCATTTGTCCAGCAAACGGCATGTTTGTACCCGATAGGTAGTAAGTTTGCACCAAAGGATGGGTCACAAAGCTTGCCTGGGCGCCACCGGTACAGTCGCCGTAACCAAACATCAGTACTGGTAATTCGTTATCACGAATGAAGCGCGTAATACGGTCATTAACAACAGCCATTGAAAACAGTGCTGCAGCGCCCTCTTTGGTTTGCATACCACCTGAGCTGATAAAACAAATAACCGGCAGTTTGCGCTTGGCACATTCAATCAATAATGCACTGAATTTCTCCGCAGCAGCCATGTCAAATGCGCCCGCTTGGAATGCGGTATTTGACACTGCAACGCCGACACGCATTGACTTACCATCACGTTCAAAGTCAGCCATACCGGTGATCAGCCCGCAAGGGCGAATACCTTTGTCTAGCGCATCTTCAATCGATAAGCGAAAACCTGGAAAATTGAGTAGATTGGCTGATATTTTATCACCGTTTATCTCTTCAAAATCAGTAAAGAACTTACCAATAATTGCATCCCAACCCATTTTACCAGCACGCTTTTCATCGCGAAGGACTTTTTGGATCAACAGATCTTGATAACCCATGGTCAAACGGTTCCAGAAGTCTTTACGACGACCAATGCGTACCGGGTTAATCGCGCCAGTGTATTCGCTGCTCTCTTCTTCGCTGTCAAAATACTCAGGCAGTAGGCGTTCGAAGAAGTAAGTCAAAATTACAAATAGACTGTCGTTTAATTGCGGGAAGCCCACACTCTTCCATTGCTCAGTACGAGTCAGCAGTTCTGCGCGGTTTGACTGAGTCATGAAGTATTTCAGCCACTTGTAGAACTTGTTCTTATCGTTAGCAACATCTTGGTTTGACAACGCTCGGTCAATAGAGTCATGTAGCAGGTTATCGACAGAGCTACGAGACAAGCTCTTAGACATCATCGCTTCTTTTGCAATTGAAGCAAGGTTGCCCACTACGCTGTCGTACAAGGCGTTAAACACCAATATGTTATGGCACTGCCAGATAAAGTCTTCACGTAGTTCATCATGCACAATCACATCAAGCACTGTTAGCTGGTTCAGCTCAGGCCAATCAGCTTGAGTCACTTCTGATGGCAAGGTTTCAAGGTAACTAATCAACCCTTTAAAGTTGTTTTCAGCATTGCCTTTCCAGCGATGGTAAAGTGACCAACTAATGTTGAAAATTAATGCTTTACGTGCTTTTTTGTAGTTCTCTTTTGGTTCACCCAAAATAAAGCGCGTCAACATATTACGTTCTGTAGAAATATCATCACGCTTAGTGGTGAAATTGCTCCAAAGTTTGTTGAGCTCTTCATCGTAAACCAGTTTATCTGGGCTTGATAACCAAGACTGGAACACACGATCTTGCTCTTGCTGAATACGGGCGAGTAGATCCCCTTCAGGTACGCTCACCTTTGACAGGCGGCCATACTGATCTTGTGAAATAGAATGAATGCGGCTACGTAGCGTAAGGTAACGCAGGTAACGGTAAGTACTACCAAAGAGGTTAAGGTGCATGGTCGGGTTATTAGCCACGGCCAACTCAGCATTCACTTCAAGCGCGGCTAAGTTTTTAGACGGTGCTAAAAAGCGCTCAAGACTACGATCGTAATGCTCACGTAAATCTGATGATTCGCGCACAAACTGAATTGCTGCTTTTTCAACGGCTTCTACGCTGCTGATAATCGCACGGCGCAAGTTGTGCTGACGTTCATCTCTGTCTGACGGCGAGAAATCGACAATACCGTCAATACAGCCAGAGGTGTATAGCTCTTCAGGAGAAACACCCACTGACTTAGCACATTCTTGCCAAGACAAGTTGTACTTACGTGCGATACTTTGCAAGCCTTGCGGCTGAATAGTGTTGAAAATACCGTCACGCAGCGACAATAGAATGTTAGCTGCCGCCAGCGGAATCGCGCCGCCTGAATAGCCCGCGCCAATTACAATGCCGACTGTCGGTACATCAACATTGGCACTTTCTGCAATCGCTTTAGAAATAGTATGTGCTTGGTTCTGGCTATTTGCGACTTCACCTGCATCGGCACCTGGGGTGTCAATGAGGTAAATAATCGGCATCGACAATTCAGCAAAATGGCGGATCGCTTTACAGCAGGCTAAGTGATGCTCAGGCATCCATGCGCCATTTGATGTGGTGCGCTCTTGTGCTACAAAACCAACCCGGCGAGTACGAGATCCAAAATTCAGTTCAATCTCTGCACTATAAAAAGGGCCAATATGGGTTTCGGTAACCAGTTTACCTTTAAGATCTGCAATGATGCGCTTGGCACCAGGGCGATTTTTATCTTGCGTCGGTTGGATCACTTTAGTGACATAACCGTCAACGTCCAATCCGGCAAGATCTTTTAGGTTCACTTGGATTTCATCATCACCAAGAAGCCCTTTTATCTCTTCAGATAAAGTTTGTTTGCTGTGCTCTGGAAACAGCGAAAAGTCTTTTGCCAAATGCTCTGCTTTTAAAAAAAGTGGATCGGCAGTTTGTGCTTGAGTCATGTTAGCGGGCTGATTTTTGCTGGTCATCGAAAGATCCTCTGCTTTTAGCCTCTGAAATTTTTAGCCCATAAATATAGCTTTGTTATCGTGTCAATTGCTATTAAACTGCAATAGACGCTTTGTTCCATTTTTGAGACAGTGAAGATAACATGCCAGATTTAAACGGTATGATGCTGTTTGCTGCGGTAGTTAGAGCCCAAGGGTTCTCGCAAGCCGCTCGCGAAATAGGCATGCCAAAATCAACCATAAGTCGTAAGGTTGCCCAGCTTGAAGAACAGCTTGGCGTGCGACTTTTACAGCGAGATACCCGTAACTTGAGTTTAACTCAGGTTGGTGCACTGTTTTTTCAGCATTGCACCAGTATAAGCGATGAAATAGAAGCTGCCAAAGCCACTATCGAAAATACACACAATGATGTGTCAGGTTCATTACGCGTAGCGATCCCCGTTTCATTTAGCCAAGAATTAATTGCTAACCTTTGCAGTGGTTTTATGCGTCTTTACCCCAATGTCGAACTCGACGTCCAGTTTACCGATAATGATGTTGGATTGGTCGGCGAAGGTTACGACATTGCGATCAAATACGGCCCGCTGCAATCAAGTGATTTGGTGGCGAGGTTGTTATTCGAGCGTCAGCCTATTTTAGTGGCCAGCCCAAGTTATTTAAAAATTCATGGTACGCCAGCTAACCCACAAGAGCTCGCTACACATAATGGTATCTTACTCGGCACTTCACGCTCTGCGCCGATTTGGCCACTGGGTAAAGGCTCACGTAAAACAATGGTTAATTTTAAGCGAAAAGTGCGGGTTAATAGCGCTGTGATGGTCAAACAGTTTGTGATGGATGACTTTGGTATTGCTATGCTTTCTAACTCTGTTTGCAAAAATGAGTTAGCCAGTGGCTCTTTAGTCCCGATTTTGCAAGACTGGCCCATGGAAGCATTTAAGGTGTACGGCGTGTATTCAAGCCGTCGACAACTAGCAACAAACATCAGCGTATTTCTCGACTTTTTCCATAAACGCTTTACCAGTCAAGAGTCTTTGCAAACTTTGATGATATAATATGCAAGCCTCATTACAGTAAGATCTGTTTCACTATTTTTTGGCGTAAGTGTGCTTGCTTTATATCATCAAGATCGAGGTTCAGCGTAAAATAAACCGTTCTTCCCTCTTTTTCTAACCAGCCAACCCACCAGCCAATGTAGTTATCGCCATGATGAGCAAATCCTGTTTTAGCATAGAGAGTGTAATCTTCTGTGGACTCCGTTAGCATCACTTGCTTCATCAGCTGCTGTGTTCGCTCGCTAAGCGGTAAACTTTCGTCATGTAACTTTTGCAAAAACTGTAACTGCTCAATGGCGCTGATCCGGATATCACCATCTAACCAAAAGCTATCTAGCTCTGGCCCAACCTTTTGATTGCCATACGCTAAACTTGCCAACATATTCGTCATCCTTTGCTTACCTATAGCTCGAGCTATTTGTTGAAATATGGGAACCACTGAATATTTGAATGCACTATTAAAGGTATGATCTTGCTCCCAATGCTTAAACTCACGCGGCTGCTTGTCCCATCGATAGTGCTGCTCAAGATCAGTCACTACTTTTAATTCTAAGCCGATTAAGCCATTAACTATTTTAAAGGTTGATGCCGGGCGATACGGCGTTTCGGCGCGTGTTAGGTTATTGGTCTTTAGAGTGTGTGATTGTGTGTCAAATACGATCAGTACGCCCTCTACGTTATGTTGTTTAAACATAGGATCCCAATCCGTTGTTAAGGTTGGCATAAGATTGTTTTTTGCCAATGCAACGCGGCTGTCGCTATCATCAGCATTGGCAATTAACGCGGCGACGGCTAACAACATAAGTCCTCCTAGTAAGGTGAGTTTATTCATTTATTCTGCCTTGCTCCATTCAACTGGCAACCGCCATAACAATAACAACCTCAATATGATAACGGCTGGCAGCTTTAACAAAGTGGCAATCCAAAGAACAATTGTGGCCAAATAATGGCAGGCTCAATAACAAGGCCGCTTTCAAATGCATTACTTTCAATGCATTTTCGGCTAAGGCTGAATTCCGAATAAGAACAGACAGCCTAGTTACCTTAATGTTAACAAGCTAACCTGAAATGGACAAAAATTCAATGCTTTATGCCGTCATTACCAGTATTTTTGCTAACACTTCTAATCGTGAAAGTCAGAATTTGAATATTTGTGATATCCTTAGAGTTAACCAATACAAATAACCTATTTAAAACAGCTACTTAACAACCCAGCAATTCAAGTACCTTTCCTTTTTAACCCAAAATATTGGCAAAAA
>JAOIUG010000069.1 GCA_028223395.1 Shewanella sp. | reverse complement strand
TCACTGTGGGAAAATCACCATCGGGCTGTGACTGCGCCGCTACTGAGTAAACGTTGTTAAAGCCTGCATCTTGCAGCACCTTTAACGCCATCTCATTACCCACGCCATGCATAGCAGTATAAGCGAGGCTGACTTGTGCAGGCTCAGTGTTATTTTGTAACACTGGCGACTGATGCACGCCGTCACGATAAGCTTGGTAAAAGTCATCCCCTAGGATCTGTAAACGCCCAGCCATTAAGGCTTCATCTATCGTGGGCAGCGTTAACGGCTCAGTGGCCGCCTTTTCAATATGTGCCGCAATCGCGCTATCGTGAGGTGGAATAATTTGCGCGCCGTTTCCCCAATAGACTTTGTAGCCGTTATATTGCGGTGGATTATGGCTCGCGGTCACCACAATGCCTGCTCCCGCACCAAGGTGGAGCACACCAAATGCCACCAGCGGCGTGGCTGCGATCTGTTTGGTCAGATACACGTTAATCCCTTGGCCACATAATACTCTGGCCGCATCTTCAGCAAACTGTTGTGAGTCGTGGCGGCCATCATAACCAATAATTACGCCGCGAGTGGCAATGTCACTGACTTGTGCCTGTAGATATGCGCCAAGGCCTGCTGATGTTTGCTGCACCACTAAACGGTTCATCCGAGTTGGCCCTGCGCCAACTACCAAATGCCAAACGCCCAGCAAAGCGCGCGGTGATGGCGTCGATGTCATTAGCGTCAAGCAAAGCCTGTAACTCTGCGCGCATGAGAGGGTCGGGATCATTGTTGAGCCAGTTTTGCACGCGAAGCTTTAACTGCGTATCCATGTGTCACTCCAGTTGATACTCGTTCTATCTCACTAGCGCGTCATCTGCGCATAATGGTCATCATTAAGTACCAGTGTTAATTGAAAATGATAAGGTTCCACATTAAGCCGAGCCTGAATGAAGAACAAGATAATTTGCATTTATTTTATCCTAACTCACAGCTCGCTGAGCAGTTAGTGTAAAATAGCGCTTATCTATAGATAGTGCGTAAATGATCCATGAGCCTGCAAAAAATACAATCTCACATTAAAGTTATTGATCCGCAAATTGACGCTGTTAGCCTGCTAGCTCAACAAACGGGCTTGAGCAAACAGCTAATCAAGCAGGCGATGCAAAAAGGCGCGGTTTGGCTCTCTCACGGTAAACAAACCAACCGTTTACGACGGGCAAAAAAAGCGCTTAATCAAGGTGATGAGTTGCACCTTTATTACAATCAAGCGGTATTAGATGAGCAAATTGAACCTGCGGAGTTACTGTTTGATCAAGGGCAATACAGCGTCTGGTACAAACCATTTGGTATGCGCTGCCAAGGGTCAAAATGGAGCGATCACACCACGATTAACCGTTTTGCTGAACTTAACTTAGAACCTGCCCGTAGCGCCTATATTATTCATAGACTCGACTTAGCTGCGACCGGGTTGATTGTGCTCGGTCATAGCAAAAAAGTGACTGCTGCGATTGCCAAATTGTTTGAAACTCGCGCATTAGATAAATACTACCAAGTGATCGTCGAGGGTGAATTTCCAGATTCTAAAATCACTATCGATAGTGACGTCGATGGCAAATCAGCGCTATCTCACGCCCACAAGCTTGAATACAATCGTGAATTAAATCAGTCTAAAGTGCAGGTGAAAATCGAGTCAGGCCGCAAGCATCAAATACGAGTACACATGGCAAGTTTAGGCCATGCTGTTGTTGGTGACAGATTGCATGGCAATGGCGGTGAATCGACGCCCAATTTACAGCTCACCTCTTGTTACTTAAACTTTATCTGCCCTGTCACCCATCAAGATAAGGTGTTTGAGCTACCACACGCTTATCGGCCTCAGTTTAAAACAAGTTGATAAACCTATTTAGCAAACAAGCTGATACTGCTGAGGCCAACGCTAGCAAGTCGTATTCTTTGCGTCCTCACAAGCAAAAAAGCTGACTTTTAATAGATAACTGTTAGTAGTTGCCTGTTAATAAGCAATAGTGCAATCTGCCGTGGGAAGGCTGAGTTACCTTCCACCGGCTAAGTCAATAAATGAGCCTGTCACATAAGAAGCCGCATCTGATAATAACCATGCGATAGCTTCAGCAACCTCTTCAGGAGTCCCACCTCGCTGCAACGGTATTTGTGGGCTTAACCTGTCAACGCGATTGGGCTCGCCGCCATCGGCATGCATATCGGTATAAATAAATCCGGGCCTAACGCCATTAACCCGGATCCCGTCGGCTGCCACTTCAAGCGACAAACCTTTAGTCAATGAATCCATTGCGCCTTTGGACGCGGCATAATCGACGTACTCATTAGGTGCGCCGCTTCTAGACGCTGCAGAGGAGACATTAACGATGGCGCTGCCTGCTTGCATTTGTTTAATGGCTTCTCGGCAACACAAAAAACAGCTACTGACATTGGTATTCATCACGCGATTAAACCGCGCTAGACTCATGTCCACCAACTTCGACTGAGTAAACAACACGCCAGCGTTATTCACTAAGTGCGTCACTGCGCCCAGTTGCTGCGCCGTTTCCGCAAAGAGCCTAACAACATCCGCCTCTTTTGATACATCAGCTTGAATGGCAATAGCGTGTCCACCCGCTGACTTGATATCGGTGACAACCTGCTCTGCCGCTTGTAATTGCTTATGGTAATTCACGCACACACGATAGCCTTGCGCGCCCAACAACCTCGCACTTGCTGCGCCAATGCCTCTGCTCGCGCCAGTCACTATCACCACTTTATGTTGACCGGTACTCATATTGGTATTGGTATTGGTATTAGTATTAGTATTGGTATTGGTATTGGTATGAGTCATCAGCGATCTTCTATGCCAGTCAAAGCAAGTTCATTTACAGCCATTACCGCTTTTGACATCATGCAGTAAGCCTGAGGTTTGCCATCAATACGAACCATATCGCTGATCTCGCCGCACTTTACAAAACCTGTACGCTGATAAAGTCGATAGGCACTCTGGTTATTGGTTAGTACCCATAAGTCAATATATTCAATATCGGTCTGAGTAGCCGTCCAGTTAAAAATGGACTCAATAAGCGTATGGCCGAGCCCTTTACCACGAGCAGTAACATCAACCCCCATGCCCAATAAAGCTCGGTGAGCGGTATGTGCTTCAGCATGGGCACGAATATCAATATGCCCCACCACTTTATCGTCATCAAATGCCAGCAACATTTTACGCCAACCCTGCTCGCCAATTTCAACGGCAATCCCATCACTGAAACGAGACTGCATCGCTTCACTTAAACGCGACTCTGCTCGAGTCATTGGCAGAAATACCGCTGAACCGTCACTACCGTTTTCAGCAAGTTGTCGCGACAGGTAGCTAAAAAATGCTTGCATGTCCTGTTGTTGAGCTAATCTAATTTGCAATGGTTACTCCCTTTTAGGTTACTCCGTCTTAGGTTCGCTCTGAGAGCCAACGCCATTAAACTGTTATTGATACGCTTTAGCTCAACGGCGGCCTGGCTCAACGCCATCATATCGGGGCAGCGCTGCATCCAACTCATCCCAATTGGCTTTAGAGCTCACAAAGTTGTGCGATATTGGTCGCTCTGAAATATCGGATTCAATGATCCCCAGTCGAACCCTTACTCGGCTCGCGCCCTCAGCATTAGTGCTATATACCGGCGAGCCACAATGCTGACAAAAATGACGCTGACGGCCAGGTTTAAATGAGAAGCGACTTAATGCACTCGCGCCCTTGGTAATGGCAAAGTCACTCGCCGCAACAAAACCATTGGTTGCATAAGCAGTGCCGCTATTTTTACGACAAAGTGAACAGTGGCAGTGAATGATCTCGCTAATCTCACCACTAATTTTAACGTTAACTTCACCGCATAAACATTGTCCTGAGTACATACTCTTTTGTTATCCTTGTAAACGAATGTCAATATCTGTTGGTAACTTTGCTTGCTGTAGCGCACTAAGATCTGTGTAAATCATCAATGTTAATAACATGCCAGCAAGCTATTAATGTATCAATCTAGCAATGTATAAGTTAACCGCTATGAGCTCTTCAGCCTCAGTGGCTAAGTATGGCCTTTACTCATCGGCACTAGATGTAGACAGATAAGCTAAGCTTTATTACTAAAAACAATGTCTTGCTTTGTATCTAGCCACATCGGGTATTGTGTCATCACCTTACTAAACATTCGGCTTTGTAAGTAACTATTTAGCCATTGCCTTAGCTTTGGATAAGGAGCTTGCAAATACCATTGCCGCTCTACTCGAGCAAACTGACGAATAAAAGGCACCAGAGCTAAGTCGGCTAAGCTTGGCTTGTCAGACATTAGATATTGATACCGAGTTAATCGCGACTCAAGCTCAACAAGGTAGCGTTCACATTGCTGCCGATCTTTTGTGAGCGATGGTTCATGGTAGCGCTTTGAGCAGCGATACCTTTCTAAATGCCCTTTAAACTCATTATCAAATAAGTTGATTAATTTCAGCATGTCATCCAATGCAGCTGGGGTCGAAGCGTCAAGATAATGTTGTGGATCGGACTGCTTAAAAGCCCACAACATCACCGCTAAGCTCTCATCTATTACCTTTTCATCAGCGGTCACGAGCACTGGCACTGTTGCTTTTGGTGACGCTTGTAGCATTGCTGCAGGTTTATTGCTAAGCACTATATCTCGAAGGTGCACTTGCTGGCCGGAGGCGTAAATCGCCATTCTAGCTCGCATTGCATAGGGGCAATTTCTTAAAGAATACAGTACAGGTAATGTCATGATTTGAGTCATTGTTATGCTAATTTATCAATGAGTAAAATGTGAATAATTCACTTTAACGATATTCATTCGTAAAATATACGGGTAACATCCCCCCATTAAATAGCTAACAGCAAGTGGTAACCATGGATCCAAAGATAGAATTATTAGCACCAGGCGGAGATATTGATGCAATTAAAGCGGCAATTATTGCTGGAGCCGACGCCGTTTATTGCGGCTTAGACACCTTTAATGCGCGTAACCGTGCGGCTAATATTTCCTTTGAGGAGTTGGTTGGTATTATTCGCCTCGCTCATCAATACCAGTGCGAGATATTTCTCACATTGAACATTGTGATTTTAGAAAATGAATTTAAAACCCTTGCCAAGCTCCTGAGCAAACTGGTTAACACCACTTTAGATGGCGTGATAGTGCAAGACATTGGTATGTTTCAGCTAATTAAAAAGCACTTCCCTACGTTAGATGTGCATGCCTCAACTCAGTTAACTACGCATAACGCAGGTCAGATCCCGTTTCTTAAAAAACTTGGCGCATCACGAGTTAACCTGTCAAGAGAGCTTAATTTACGTGAAATTACTGCGCTAACGGCAACCGGCCGCGAACATGACATCACCACCGAGGTGTTTGTTCATGGCTCGCTTTGTATCGCTTTCTCGGGTCTATGCTATTCAACCTCTGCCAGTGTCGGTAATTCAGGCAACCGTGGTCGCTGCAGCCAAGCCTGCCGTGAAGAGTACGAAACCACTGAATCTGGGCACAACTTCCCGCTAAATATTAAAGATAACTCGGCCTTTTTCGATCTCCCCGCATTGATAGAAGCCGGCGTACACTCTTTTAAAGTGGAAGGTCGTATCAAAGGTGCAAGTTACGTTCACACCGTTATTGATAGCTTCCGTAAACAGATAGATGGTTACCTGAAAACCGGTGAGCTACTTGAAGATGGCGAGCGCCTTTATAAAGTGTTCAACCGTGATTTAACGAACTCTTTTCTAAAGGGTGACTTAAATCAATCGATGTTTATCGATAACCCACGTGATAATTCAAAGAATCACCTCAAAGACAAGCTGACTCAAAACGGCACTCAGTCTATTTCGGTGGTGCAAATTCATGATGCAGAGCAAACACTGCAACAGGAAAAAAGCCAAATCCAAGCAACCGTCGATGACAAGATAAAGCATTTAAGTATCGCTAAATTGCCACTAACATTGGCATTTTCTGGTCAAATAGGCGAGCCGCTAGTAATCACAGTAAGCACCGAGGATTTTGTTGTCGGTCAAACTCAGTTAGTCGACAAAGTCTTTACTGTTCAATCTCATAGCTTACTCAGTAGCAGTGATGATGCCAGCATCGATATTGGCGCGATTGAAAAACGTTTCAAGAGCTTAAACAATGCAGAATTTGAACTCACACTGCAAACTGACGCGCTAGCGCCCGGCTTAAGTGTGCCATTTAAAGAGTTAACCGCGCTTAAAAAGCAGATCTTACGCACACTTAACCACGGCAAAGCGGTATTACCTGCTGTAGAGTTACCTAAGTTAGCCAGACACCGAAAGCCTGCTGGTGACCCCCCTCAGTTATCACTGCTTATCTGTGATGAAGCTGATATTGCCCTTGGCAACATCACAGAGGCTGATATTTACTTCAAGTTGCCTGACGCCTATAAGCGTGGCTGCACTAAATATGTCAGCTTCTTTAAACAAAATCCAAGACTGATCCCGTGGTTTCCCTCGGTATTAATTGGTAAAGACTACGATGTGGCGCTGAATATTTTAGAGCAAGTACAGCCACCGCTGATTGTGACTAACAACACCGGTATTGCGAATCGCGCCTATGAGTTAGGGGTAAAATGGATTGCTGGGCCATTTTTAAATACCACTAATTCCTACGCGCTACTGGCGATGCAGGAGCAGTTTGATTGCCACGGGGCATTTATCTCCAACGAGATAAATCAAAGCCAGATAAAACACATTGCCCGCCCTGCAAACTTCAAGATGATGTATAGCATCTATCACCCTATCTTGTTGATGGCCAGCAGACAGTGTTTTTTCCAGCAAAGTGTCGGCTGTGAAAAACCGCGAATCGACAATGGCTGTATGCTCTCTTGTGATAAATCCACCAGCATCACTAACCTTAAAGGTGATGAATTTGCCATTGATAAACAAAAGGCCGGTTACCCCAGTATCTACAATCAAGATCAGTTTTTAAATACTGAGATTATTAACGATTTGGCTCACCTGTTTGACGGCTTTATGGTTGATCTCACCAACATTGGTGCTGGCGATAAACCTTCTCCAGATAAAGCGCAATTAATTAACCAGTTTGAGCGCCTACTTGCAGGTGATGACAGCGCAATTGTTAGCCTAGACAGTATGGTCGCGCAATCCACAGCGCTGCAATACCACAACGGATTATAAACCTCAGCCAGTGTAAAAATGCGTAAATGAGCGCTTGCTTCACACGTCTTAAGCATGCGACAAGGATGTCGCACGTCACGATGGATAATCACCTCAGTAGATCAGTTTGAAACAGATCTCACTTGCAG